>JAZOTV010000091.1:0-7499 GCA_045657815.1 Akkermansia sp. | reverse complement strand
CCCCCACGCTGCTGCACCTGCTCGGCATCGAGCAGCCCGCCGAAATGACCGGCCACAGCCTGGTAAAGTAATCCCACCCGCGGATATATCATTCAACCGCAAAGCCGCTTTCCAGATATATTTGGAAAGCGGCTTTTCCTTTACACTCAAACATCCATGTCAGCAGCTCGCAGAGCTGGCACAAACGCGGGCTCTAATCTGGCAGAAAAGAAAACAAGCAGAAACTCACACCAGCGTTTTATCAGATGATAACGCACTGGTCAGGCGGTCATGATGCGCGACAACCGGCCCGGATATAGCGCGCCCGAAACAATCCACGAGCCGGCAGACAGCCCTACCGGAGCATGCGGCCTCATACCGCCGCAGCCAATCCTGGGTCTCGGGGGTATTGACCGACTCCGAATCCACCGGGCGGGGATAACCGGGAACTCCCACTCGGTATGGTTTTGGAGAAAGGCGCGCGCGCCAGCACTGCTGGCGGGTACACAGAGATTCGTAAAGCGGGTCAGCATGCAGCGCCCGGCAAAGTTCGTGCATGCGGGGAGAATCCGGAGCCAGCCCATCCCCCACAAGCATGATGCGCCACCCGTTATGCGTGCGGTATACCCGGACGCCCAGGCTGGCGTCTGCCCGGCAGATTTCACGCAGAGTCTGTAAGAGTTTTTCCTCCGGTGTAAGCTTCCGGCCAAGAAAACCGCGGAAAATATCTCCCAGAGACAGCGGGAAACGGTCTACATCCACAAAGCAGACAGAGGTACTGTTGAGCACCTGTACACCATATCGATTACGGGTAATGACATTATCTTCATCCAGCTTTTCCACGATGGGCTCCAGCAGCAGCGTGGTATAGTCCTCACCCTGCATCTCATCCAGCGCACGCAGAGATGCCCGGAAAGACTCCACCGCAGAGTCTGACACAACACGCTGCCGGGCAAATGACTCCCGGATACGGCAGTGCTCTTCCAATCGTTCCCGGGCTTCCTGCATAGAAGCATCGGATACGCCTCGCAGTTTCCACATATTGCCGTCGCAACCACGGCGTTTCTCTGTAACCCAATAAGTCGGAATCTTCATTGTCTGAAATGCTACTCATTCCGGCGAGGAAAGTCAAGTTTTTTGGAAGCACAGACGGGCTGCCGGCTTGCAGAAAACGAGGAACTGGTGTACAGTATTTCACCACAGAATGCCGGAGAAAGCCTACATCGCCATCGACCTCAAATCGTTCTTTGCCTCAGTGGAATGCATGGAGCGAGGGCTGGATCCTCTCAACACGCACCTGGTGGTAGCAGATGAATCCCGCACCGACAAGACTATCTGCCTGGCGGTCACCCCCTCGCTCAAGAGCCACGGCATTCCCGGGCGGCCCCGTTTGTTTGAAGTTCGGCAGAAAGTGGCGGAAATCAACCGCATGCGCCGCTACAAGGCAAAACGGCTCCAGGGGCGCTCACATTTTCACTCGGAGCTGCTGCAGAACCCACAGCTGGAGCTGGATTTCATCATAGCCCCACCGCGCATGGCTCGGTACATGGATTACAGCACGCGCATTTACAACGTGTACACCAGATACATTTCTCCGGAGCACATTGTGGTTTACTCCATTGACGAAGTATTCATGGATGTAACCCCATACCTGGCCACCTATGCATGCTCAGCGCATGAGCTGGCCCGCCGTATCATTCTGGATGTCCTGCGCACCACCGGAATCACCGCCACTGCGGGTATCGGCACCAACATGTATCTGGCCAAAGTGTCCATGGATATTGTGGCCAAGCACATACCGGCAGATGCAGATGG
This sequence comes from Akkermansia sp., assembly GCA_045657815.1. Classification (GTDB taxonomy): domain Bacteria; phylum Verrucomicrobiota; class Verrucomicrobiia; order Verrucomicrobiales; family Akkermansiaceae; genus Akkermansia. Next base: position 5,705 of record JAZOTV010000091.1, on the reverse strand, counting down.
CGTGCGCATTGCAGAGCTGGATGAAATGAGCTACCGCCGCCTGCTGTGGAGCCACCGTCCACTCACCGATTTCTGGCGGGTTGGCCGGGGGTATGCCCGGCGGCTGGAACAGCACGGTATTTACACCATGGGAGATATTGCGCGCCGCTCACTGCAGAACGAGGACTCTCTCTACCGAATGTTCGGCAAAAACGCAGAGCTGCTCATAGACCACGCCTGGGGCTGGGAACCCTGCACCATGGAAGCGATCAAGGCCTATCACCCCGGTTCCCGCAGTCTGGGCTCCGGGCAGGTGCTGCATGAACCCTATGAACCGGATAAAGCGAAACTGGTGCTGCGCGAAATGGCGGATCTGCTGGTGCTGGAACTCGTGGAAAAAGGTCTGGTGACAGACCAGATTGTCATTACCGTCGGTTACGATATCGAAAACCTGACCAACCCGGTGCGCCGCAGGCAATATAAGGGCCCCCTCTCGGTGGATGCCTACGGGCGCGAGATACCTGGGCATTCCCACGGCTCCCGGAACCTGGGGCGCTACACCTCTTCCACCCGTCTGATATTGCAGGCCGTGGCAGAATTATCTGAGCAGCTGGTGAATCGGGATCTGCTGGTGCGCCGGCTCAACATCGTGGCGAACCATGTACTGCCGGAGGCTGAAGCCCCCCGCCCGGTGCAGGAAAACACCCAGCTGGATTTCTTCATCGATTACGAGGCCGAAGCACGACAGAACCTGGAGGAACAGGAACAGCTGACCAGAGAACGCCGCATGCAGCAGGCCTTGCTCAGCATACGCGACAAATTCGGCAAGAACGCCATTCTACGCGGAATGAACCTGGAGGAAGGGGCTACTACCCGCTCCCGCAACAACCAGATTGGAGGACACCAGGCATGAACACCGACGCAGCAGAACGATATGCCGACATTATTCACCTGCCGCATCCGGTTTCCCGCAGGCATCCGCAGATGAGCATGGCAGACCGCGCCGCGCAGTTCTCCCCCTTTGCGGCGCTCAACGGCCACGATGCCGCCATTGCCGAGGCCGCACGCACTACCGAAAACAAACCCCTGCTGGATGAAGCAGTGAAGCAGGAAATCTCTCACATACTCCAGACCGCGGCCGAAAGTCCGCAGCGCCGGCTGCGAATCGTCTATTTTCAAGCAGATCCGCGCAAGAGTGGTGGTGCCTGTCTCGAAGTTTGCGGCTGCATCCGGAAACTGAAGACTGAAGAGAGGCTCATTCTCATGGAAGACGGCACGCGTATCCCGGTGGACGATGTGCTGAAGGTAAGCGAACAATAGCCTGGCCCCACCCCGCCGGCTGTCTCTCTTTGCACTTGCAGAGAAGCGGCGCACGTGATACATTTGATATACCAATGAGCAACAAATGTATTCTGATAGCGGAGGACGATGCCGCCATTCGCCGGGTACTTGCCGATTCTCTGGCCGGTGCCGGGTATGAGGTATGCACTGCACCGAATGGACGCGCAGCGCTTGAATTGTTGCTCACCACCCCCATTGACCTGGCGCTCATGGATGTGAACATGCCGGAAATCAACGGTTTCCAGCTGCTGCGGATGATGCAGAGAGAATGCCCCGGAATCCCCAGCATTATCCTCACCGCATGCGGCGATGAACAGGACCGGGTGAAAGGCCTGCAACTGGGAGCAGATGACTACGTGGTCAAGCCCTTCAGCATTGCAGAGCTGCTGGCACGCGTGGCTGCGGTGCTGCGCCGCTCACCTGGCCGCAAGTTGGCAGTAGCGCAGGAGCTGCACTTTCCCGGAGGCACGCTGGATGGCGAATCCCGCCAGGCCCGTTTTGATAACGGAACGCCAATTCCCCTCACAGAAAAGGAATTCGAATTATTCCGCTATTTTCTGACCCACCCCGGTCGCATCATCCCGCAGGAGGAGCTGCTGGTGCGCGTGTGGGGCAGCACAAGCCGGGCTGCACAAACCCGCACCGTGGCCGTCACCCTCACGCGCCTTCGCGAAAAGCTGGGTGTTCTCCCCTCATCGCATATTGAAACCATCCGCGGACGCGGATATCGCTGGAACGAAGCATGAACAAGAAGCTGATACTCATCATTACCTTTTTCTCCCTGCTCACCCTGGGCGCTGCAGCCTGGCTGGGCTATGAGGCCTACACACTGGATGCCCGGCTCCTCCAGATTGACAAAGAGGCGCAGCAGAAACGCCTGGTGGCGCTCTCGCTGCCGCGCATCCAGGCCGAAATCAGCCGCCTGCTGGAGCAGGAACGAAAAAAGCTGGGCTATGCGCCGCCCATAGGCCAGAGCATATACGAGCCACCCACAGAAAACATGCCGGATTATGTGCGTGGCTATTTCCTGCTCAGCCCCGCCGGGCTCCAGGTACCGGAAGGCCAGCAAGCCATTGCCGATGAAATCAACAGCAAACCGGCCATTATCGACACCATCCGGCGCAAGGCTTTCAACCCCGCCGCACCGGTGTATGACCCGAGCAAGCCCACCCACAAAACCATCGATAAGAACACCCACATGGCCGTATTCGGGGTATACGAAATTGATGACCCGGAATTTACCCGACCGCTCGAAATGAAAGGCGACCCGGGGCCATTCTACTCCTGGTTCTATATTGATGACATGGTGTACATGCGCAATATACGCACCACGCACGGCTCCGCCGCAGAGGGCATTCTGCTGGATGCCGGAAAACTGGCTGAAAAGCTGATGCCATTTGTGGAACCGGCGCTGAAGGGGGCCACTATCACCCTCTGCCGCAAGAATGAACCGGCCAATCTCTCCCCGCTGCCCATGGTGCTGCGCCCGGGGAATGATGTAGAAGTGCCGGACACCGCCGCGCGCCGCAAGGCCATGCGCGGCACCCTGGCCTCTGCCACCCTGGTGACTATTCTGGCCGTGAGCATTCTCTTCGGGCTGCTGTTCTTCTATGCCCGACTGGAACGCCGCCGCGCCGATTTTGTTTCTGCGGTCACCCACGAACTGCGTACTCCGCTCACCAGCTTCTCCCTCATGACCGAGATGCTCAAGAACAAGCTGGTACCCGCAGATAAGCTGGATGAGTACCACGAAACGCTTCACCAGGAAAGCCAGCGGCTCGGTCATCTGGTGGAGAATGTACTCGCTTTTGCCCGGCTGACACGAGGCAAGCAGCGTGGGCGTGCCGACAAGGCTCCCTGCCCCCAGCTTATCAACCGGGCACTGGAAAAAATCGAGTTCCGACTCAAGGAAGCAGGATTCCGCGTTCAAGTGAAGCATGACAAACGCACCGAACTCATCTCACTGCAGACAGACGTCATCTCGCTGGAGCAGATTTTCACCAATCTGGCGGACAACGCCATCAAATACGCCACCTCGGCTCCGCATCCCACCATCAGCATTACAACCATGCGCGGGCACAACACGCTGAGCATCCGCTTTGCAGATAACGGACCGGGCATTCCGGCCAGATTGCAGCGCGGTATTTTCCGCCCCTTCTCCCGCTCCGCAAAGGATGTGGAGGGGCGCAAGCCGGGCGTCGGCCTCGGGCTCGCGCTCTCGCGGGATATAGCCCGCAGCATCGGCGGAGAACTGACCCTGGAGAAGAGCGATGAGCATGGCTCCGCCTTCACGCTGACCCTGCCGCTCTGATTCAGCCCCCATGTTCATTGTCGGCACAATAGCTATTGGCAGCGTGTTGTTCCTCTACACGCTGTGGCGCATCATCTGGCCGCTGCCCATGCGCTGGTGGTGGAAAATGCTGCTCTGCATTCCCCTGGTGCTGGGTGCATTTCGCTACCCGCTTCTGTATGGGATATACGGGGGGCATTTCTTCCGTCCTGCCTGCCCCATGGCGGTGGAATTACTGTGCACCGGGCTTTTTCTGTCCCTGCTTATTCTGCTGGTTCTACTGCTGGCACAGGAACTGCTGTTCCTGTTTCCCTCGCTGATATGGCGCCACAACAGGAAATTCCGCAGATTTAAACTCATCATGTACTCCGTGACAGCTCCGCTGGCCATGGTTGCAGCGGGCTGGGGAATGCTCCAGGCCTTTGCCCTGCCGGAAGTCAGGGAAATCACCATCGCCCTGCCCAAACTGCAGCACCCTGTGCGCCTGGCCATGCTCACAGACTTACACGCAGACCGCTACAAACAGGCAGAGTTCTTCCACGAAGTTGTGGCGCGCACCAACGCGCTGGAGGCCGATGCCATCGTCATCACCGGTGATTTTGAGGATGGTCATCTCTACCAGCTGGCTCCGGCTCTGGCACCGCTGCGCTACCTGAAATCCCGATGGGGTACCTTTGCCGTGCATGGCAACCATGATTATTTCTCCGGCCACCAGGCCTGGCAGCGCTACCTGAGCAGCCTCGGCATCCGATTCCTGAACAATGAACACATACAGCCCGGACCAGGGCATCTGGTTCTGGCAGGTGTAACTGATCCTGCGGCAGCGCGGGACAAATGCGAAGCACCGAATCTGGAAAAAGCCCTGGAAAGGGTTCCCCGGCACAAACCCATTGTTTTACTGGCACACCAGCCCGGCATTGCCCGCGAAGCCATGCGTCATGGTGTAGAACTGCAACTTTCCGGCCATACGCACGGAGGCATGGCTCCTGGGCTGCGCCAGATTGTCGCCCGCTTCAACGATGGTCTGGTTCAGGGGCTGTACCACCGGGAAAACACCCGGATTTATGTCTCCAATGCCACCGGCATCTGGTCTGGTCTGCCCATACGCCTTTTTACCCCAGCTGAAATCACCCTTATCAACCTCGTACCCGAAAACTGAAATTTGATTTAGTTTTCCGTACTATTTCCTTGACGCGAGAGGGGTGTTGCAGATAGTATGGCTTCGTATACGAATTTCCCCATTCATACTATGAAGCAACAGATCAATATCCTGGCTGTACTGCTGACTGCCTATGGCATGTATGCATCGGCACAACAGCCCACCCCGATAGCACCCGCACCGGTACTCCCCGCCCCTACGGCTAAACCGGTCACCACAGGCTACACACTCACCACCAGCAAGGACTGGCAGAACCCCATGGCTCTGCGCGACAAGCTGGCTAAGAAGATTCAGTCCAAAACCCAGCCCGGAGATGAAGCCTCTATCAAGAACTTCCTGAAGAGCGAGGCCAACCGGCTTCTGCTGGCAAACTGGCACCTGGCCAACGCCGAGGTAAACTCGGCAAAAGCTTATGAGGAATACGAGGCTAATCTGAACCGCCAGCTCAACAACAAGACCAGGAAGCTGAGCGAGCTTGAAGCAGAACTTCCCCTGCTGGGCGGTGAATCTGCACAGGAAAGCGCCCGCTACAACATCAACAAGCTGAAGGGCGAGATTGCCGAACTGGAAGCCGAGCTCAAGCAGCCCATGCGCCTGGCCGATGTGGTGAAGCGCCCGCGTGCCTCCCGCCTCATCACCCTCATGGCCAATGACCCGGGCTGGGTAGGAGATGTGGTGTACAGCGGCGAATGCATCATGCCCGGCCGCATGCTCAACATGCTGGCCAATATGATGGAGCGCTACTCCATGATGCTGCCCAATGACCGCGTGCCCCGCGATATCGCCACAGCCACGGCCATGGAATACGCCCGCTTCGGCTGGACGGTGAACCACGCCTGCGTACGCGCCGAATACTTTGTGCGCAGCTGGCGCCAGACCCGCCTGCACCCGCAGTTCGACAAGCTGCCGTTCCTGCTGCGCCGCGTCACCTGCGGC
>JAZOTV010000090.1:0-6814 GCA_045657815.1 Akkermansia sp. | reverse complement strand
CGCTGGTGCGCTCGGCTTTCTTTTCCCACTTATCCATGCCGTAGTAGGTGGTATCCTGGGCGATGAGGTTGATTTCCTTGCAGCCCTGCTCCACCAGAGCGCGCACCTCGCGCAGGATGTTGGCCTGCGGGCGGCTGCGGTGAGCCCCGCGGATGCGAGGAATCACGCAATAGGCACAGGCGTGGTTGCAGCCCTCGGCAATCTTTACATAGGCATAGTGGGGCGGCGATATCAGCTTGCGCGGTACGCCCCAGTCCGGCAGATAGGTGGAAACCTTGCTCGTGTAGGTCTTTTCTGCCGTACCATTCAGACAGGCTGTGGCAATCTCTGCCACGCGGGTGATTTCATCCACCCCCATGAAGCAGGCCACCTCGGGCATTTCCTTGGAAAGCTCCTTAGCATAGCGCTGGGAAAGGCAACCGGCCACGATGATTTTCTGCTCAGCAGGGGCCTCGCCGGCCTCGCGGGCACGCACGGCATCAAAAATGGTATTGATTGCTTCCTCCTTGGCGGGGTCGATAAAGCCGCAGGTGTTGATGATGAGCACATCGGCCTCACCCGGGTCCACCTGGCGGAACCCGGCCTCAACCATGCAGCCCACCATGTGTTCGGAATCTACCTGATTCTTGGCACACCCCAGGGAAATAAGAGCAAAGGAAGCGTTCATGCGCGCATTATAGCGATGTAGCTTCGTGGAATCAAGGCTTTTCCGCCACCGCGGGGGCGCTGGCAGAATCTGTATACTTGATGGAGGGAAGAGACACTGAACCGTTCTTGACACTGATTTTCAGCCCCTGCCCGGCCTTTTCACCGGCAGGCAGTGCCTGGCCGACCAGTTTATCGCCCACCCAGACATAATAGCCCTGCGGGCGGTTGCCATCCAGCCCGGGGTACCACACCACGCGGAGAGACTCCGGCTTAGCGGGCTTTTTCTTGAGGTTCAGCTCAAAACCATACAACGGGCGGTCTCCCCAGCAGATGTTGTCCTTAGTCACGGTCAGCGTGCCGCTGCCTGCATCATCCCCGAGGATGATTTCCAACGCACTGAAGTGCGGGCGGATGGGGAGTTCCACGCTGTAGCCATCTTCTCGGGTAAAGGCATCCTTCTGCACAGCGCGGGAGTCACCGGCCTTGATAGAACCCTTACTCCCTGCGGATTTCCAGGTCTCGGCAGAGGCTCGTTCCAGACCTGCCGTGCGCCCGGGAATCCCCATAGCCTCCGCCAGATTATGGGCAATCACCATGGAGCCCTGCTCATTCGGGTGCAGGCCATCGCGGCCGGGCTTGTTGGACATGGAATCAGGCCAGCTGAAAGGCACCTCAAGCGAGGAATCCACCAAACCGCGGTTCACATCCACATACACGAGTTTTCTATCATGAGCTTTGGCATACTTAGCCACCCACGCCCGCAGCAACAGGTTGTAATTCCGCACAGTCTCGTGGCGCTCCGGCTCATTGTTATTGGCGTGGTTGCCCCAGCAGGGAACAGCCATCACATAGAGGATATCCGACTCTTCCTTGAGGATATCTGCAGCGATGCGCCCCATGTTCCCCCAATCGGAACCGGGAGTCCAGCTGTAGTATTTACCCTTCACGCTCACCTTGCCGCCCAGCAGGTTCTGCATCTTGGTGGCAAACTCCTGCGGAGAATAGCCGCGGTCGGAAAGCAGGTCATTCGTCCCCATCAGGCAGCACCAGGTGTCGCAGTTGAAGGACGCAGCGGCGGATTTGGTGGAATGGCCGCCGTAGTTCACGCCCGACATGCCGGAATTGGAGCCGGAAATGATATTGTGCGTGCGGCCGGAGGACTGAGCCAGATGCACATTCGGGAACGGCACGCCGGCGTAGGATTCCCCGGCATCACTGGTGGCCAGATTCGTGTAGCCGGGGGTGTAGCCACTGCGGGGACCCACAATCTGGGCTTCGATGCCATTATCCACCAGAATCTTGAAGAGCTGCCAGCGCCAGGTCTGGTCATTCACGCCGTGGGTGATGGAATCGCCGCAGAACATGACACGCCCCAGGGACTTTTCCTTCGTACGGGTGAACACCTGGGTATAATCCTCCGGGGCCTTGTAGCCGGCAGTATCCAGAGAGGAGGCTGCCGAGATACCCACAGCCGTCACGTAGTTAGTATTCACCGCATAGGCATGAGTGGTATCGAATGGCAGCCGGGTTTTCAAATCCTTCGCATCCAGCAGCAGTTCGCTGCCGCAGAAAATCTGCAGCCCCCGCGAGGGCACAACCTTCACCCGAAGAACCACCTTGCCATCCACAGCCAGGGATTTCAGTTTCTCATAGCTCACCACACCATTCTTTGTCCAGGGCTTACCATCCCAGTAACAGGTGATGTGCTGCGAGGTATCTGCAAGGCCATAGATGAGATTGCGACCATTGGGCATGCTGATTTCCCAGGTAGCCAGGGGGCCCTGCCGGTAGTCATTGGAGCCCAGGTAACTTTCCAGAGCTGCTATATCGAGGGTGAGTTCCAGCTCGGTATTCACCGCCGATTTCACCGCAAAGCGCCCTGCACCATCATAAATGACCTTATTCTCAGAATCACAGAAGGCATCTTTCAGTTTACCATATTCAGCAGCACCTGCGCAAAGGGTGGCAGCCAGTAATAAACTATTCAGGAGAAGTTTCATTTCTATTCTTCGATTTGGTTGTTAAAATAATAGCCTACACCACGCTCAGTAGCGATATAGCCGGCAAAATCACCTAATTTCTGGCGCAAACGTTTCACGTGGGTATCCAGCGCACGGCTCTGCGTGGTATCAGCATAGCCGAAAAGAACCCGCTGCAGCTCATAGCGGTCCTGCACCCGCCCGGGACGCTCCATCAGATACGCAAGCAGCTTGAATTCTGCCGTGGTCAGTTCCAGCGAAGCCCCGTCCAGCGTGGCAGCGAGCGTATTCTTATCCAGCACCAGAGCCCCGGCCCGGACCACCAGCTGCGCAGCGCCGGCATTGGCCCGGGCCAGCACATTCTTCACACGGAGCACCAGTTCCTTCGGGCTGAACGGTTTCGTTACATAGTCATCAGCTCCGAGACTCAACCCTTCGAGCCGGTCATCCAGCTCACCACGGGCGGTCAGGAAAATAGCAGGAATCCTGCGGGTCATCTCATTCTCCTTCATCGAACGGAATATCTGCATACCGTCCATACCGGGCAGCATCACATCCAGGATAACGAGATCGGGGTGGCTCCTCTGTATCAATTCCAGGCCTTCGCAACCGTGGTGAACAAGCGTGCAGCTCCACCCCTGGCGCTCCAGATTAAAAGCCACCAGCTCGGCAATATCCACATCATCCTCCACAATCACGATACGCATCTCTCCTGTATAATAGCACAAATGCGCTCCATTGACAGCCCTTTTTTGAAGCTGCTGCCAGAAAGTTCTGGCATGACCCGCAATTCCACTTGAAATGTCTACCGCAGCTGTGTAGAATGAGCCGCAAATCTATGACAGAGCCAACTGAGACCAAAAGAGAGCGAATTCCTTATATTGGCGAAGGTGCGCGTTTTCTGCTCACAGCCGCAGCAGCAGTCATCGTCATCATGGGGCTGCAGGCCGCACGCAGCGTGCTTCTCCCTATCATGATGGCCGGTTTCCTTGCAATCATCAGCTACGCCATCACCAAGCTTCTGCGCAAATATCTTCATTTTCCCCACTGGCTGGCCGTCACCTCCACAGTCATCGCAGACGGCGGCATTCTTTTCGGCGTAGCCAGCATCATCAAATTTCTGGCAGCAGATATGAAAAGCACGCTGCAGGGTGATTTCACCCAGCGGCTCATGGAGAAGTACAACGAGCTCATGCACTGGCTGGGCAACTTCGGGCTGGAGGAACAGGCACGTGCGCTGGTCAGTTCTCCACAGGATATTTTTGACACCCAGCAGCTGGTCAGCATGGTACAGGCTGTTTCCGGCCAGGCCATCAGTTTTGTGACCACCTGTACGCTGGTGCTGGTACTCATGACCTTCATGCTCGGCGAAGCGAAACTCTTCAAACGCAACCTGCACCGGCTGCCGAACAGCACCAAGGGCAAGGAAGATTTCACCATTGCGCTTCGCGGCATCCAGCGCTACCTGCTTATCAAGACCATTGCCAGCGCCACCACAGGCGCCCTGGCCTGGTGGGCCTGCGCAGCCTGGAATGTACCATTTGCCTTCCTCTGGGGGGTGCTGGCCTATGTGCTCAACTACATTCCCACCATCGGTTCCATTGTAGCCGCCATTCCGCCGATTATCATGGCCCTGCTCATGGGCGGCTGGGGAGATGCCGCCATCATCACCTTCTGCTATATCGGCATCAACTTCACCATCGGCAACGGAATCGAACCCATATTCCTGGGTAAGCAGTTTGGCATTGCCACCACAGTGGTGGTTCTGGCAGTGCTATTCTGGGGCTGGGTGTGGGGGCCCATCGGCATGCTGCTTGCTGTGCCTATCATGGTGCTTATCAAACTGGCACTTGAAAACTCCCGAGACTTATCCTGGGTGGCCACCATCATTTCCGATGAACCTCCTGCCCATGTCGAAAAAATTAAACAACACACCAACAAGTAATGCACGCTTTTGCTTATAAGAATGGCTTCCTCCACTGCGAGGATGTGAATCTGGCAGACATTGCCGCTGCTACCGGCACTCCCGTTTTCGTTTACAGCAAGAAAACCATCGCTGATGACCTGGCAGATTTCCGCAAAGCCATGGCACCGTTGGATGCCCATGTGGCCTACGCTGTGAAAGCATGCTCCAACAAAGCCATTCTGAACCTCATGGCGCAGCAGGGTGCCGGCTTCGATATCGTTTCCGGCGGCGAACTCTGGCGAGTTATCAACGCCGGCGGGGATCCCACACTGTGCACCTATGCTGGCGTGGCTAAAACGGAGCCGGAGATCCGTTATGCGCTGGAGCAGAACATTTACTGCTTTAACTGTGAGAGCGAAAACGAACTGCGCGAAATCAACCGCATTGCCGGTGAAATGGGCGTAAAGGCCCCCGTAGCCGTGCGCGTGAATCCGCACGTGGATGCCCACACACACAAATACATCACCACCGGCACCAACGAAAACAAGTTCGGCGTGGATATCACCCGCATCGAAGAAGTGTATGCAACCATCGCTGCTGAGATGCCCAACCTGCATATCAAAGGACTCCAGATGCACATCGGCTCTCAGCTGACCGAGAAGCAACCCTTTGTGGATGCCGTGGTGAAGGTCACGCCCATTGTGAAGAAGTTCATGGAGCTCTACAATATCGAGTTCTGGTCCATCGGCGGTGGTATCGGCATCGTCTATGATGGTTGTCTGGAATCCGGCAAAGCGGAATGGTGGGCAGCCCACCCGGAGCAGATTACCATCCAGAGCTATGCAGAGGCCCTTATCCCCCTGCTGCAGCCTCTGGGCATCAAGATTCTCATCGAGCCGGGACGCCGCCTGGTCGGCAATGCCGCAGCCATGCTCACCACCTGCATCTATGAGAAGAAGGGCGAAGCCAAGACCTTCAAGATGATTGATGCTGGCATGAACGATATCATCCGCCCCGCGCTGTATGAAGGCTACCACGAAATCTGGCCGGTAAAGGAACACCAGGGCGATGAAATCGTGGCCGATATTGTGGGGCCCATCTGCGAATCCGGCGATTTCCAGGCACAGAACCGCCGCATTGCCGATGTAAAGCCCGGCGAGGTACTGGCCGAAATGAGCGCCGGGGCTTATGGTTTCAGCATGGCCTCCACCTATAACTCGCGTCCGCTTGCTGCTGAGGTACTGGTGGATGGCGACAAGTGGAGCATCATCCGCCACCGCCAGACACTGGAGCAGATAGTGGAGGGCGAATGTCTGCCTGAATAAACACCCCTCACTGCATTTTCACCAACCGCCGGAGCGCATCCGGCGGTTGATTTTTTCCCGGCGGACACAATTATCAGAACAAGCAACTGCCTTTACCCTTGACGAAACGCCCAGTATTCCCTAGAATGGAGCAGTCATGAAGGTACTGGCTTCTCTCTTCCGCGTTCTTTTCAGCATCATTATCCTGCTTGCAGTTGCCTGCTATGTGCAGGTATCACCCACCATCGGCCTTGGTGACTTCTGCCAATCCCTGGAATCCGCCCGACTCATGGAAATGCTCAGCGGGTTCAATGCAGTGAGTATTTCCCTCATCGTCATTATATTGCTGGGCATTCTTTCCTTCACCCGAGTGCTGGAAGCCGCATGGAATGTTCTGTTCTGCATTTCCATTCTGGGGCTGCTTATTGGCGGGCTGAACGCCATCGGCGGGCCGAACCTCGCGCTGCCCAACGCAATTTTCCACAACGATGCAGTCAACCTGGTTCTCCAATCCCTTTCTGCATACGAGGTACCCATTGCCATCACGCTGCTCGTATTCCTGGCAGGCTGGGTATGCGCCTCTGCCTGCGGGCGGGTCGCCATCACAGCTGCTGTAAGCTTCGGCCTCTGGTACGGCCTTACAGAATTATTCACCTACGGCGTGTACCTGTGGTCCAGAAATGCAAACCCGGGTATCCCCGAGGCATTGCACATGATCCAGGGTTCCCCGTGGATTATTGCCGCCGTACCCGGTTCATTCTTCCTGATTTACGCCCTGTTCATGGCCTTCTTTGAGACCTTCATTGGAGACCGGGCCAGCTCCGCCACCATAGAACAGGCAGAGGAACCCACCCTGAAGGAGGAAATTAAGGATACCCCCGGCGTAAAGACTCCGGCCAGGGAAGAAACCCCGGCCAAGGAAGAACCCCCGGCCAAGGAAGAGGCCCCGGCTAAGGAAGAAACCCCGGCCAAGGAAG
>JAZOTV010000089.1:0-2516 GCA_045657815.1 Akkermansia sp. | reverse complement strand
GTCTCGCCGGAGATGATGAAGACGGTGCCCATCACCTTCACAGCCGGAGCGGTGGCAATGCCGATGCTGTTCTGACCGGCAACGGTCCAGGCGTTCCTGCAGGGGGCGTAGCTGTAGATGGTGGTATTCTGCCCGGGGTGGTCGGCGGGGGCCTTACCCTCCAGGCTGGCGCGGTAGAAGTTGCCGGGGTTACCGCAGAGCAGCAGCAGCCCGCCGCGCATGGCCGGCATGGGCGTGGCCGGGGCCACGATTGTCTCGGGCATGTCAGCAGCAGCACTCCAGGTGTTGGTGGCAGGGTCGTAGCAGAGGGTGCTCTTCTGGTAGGTACGCTCGGCAGCGCCCTTGGCATCGGGATGCAGAGAGCAACCTCCGGCCACATAAATCTTGCCCTTGTGGCAGGCACCGGCAGCCGCCAGCATGCGACCTTCGCCCGGCATGGGAGCCAGTTCCTTCCAGCCTGCAGCCGGATTCTTCAGGTCAAGCACGTAGCTGCTGCTCAGGCAGGTCACGGATTCAGCCTTTTCCTGTCCGCCGAACACATACAACTTGCTCCCCATCTGCACAAATGCAGGATAAGCGGTAGTGACAGGCAGCTCGGGAAGAGCCTCGGTGCTGCCGTCGGCCTTGATGCGGGTCACCGTTGCCACGTGGCCTTCCATGTTGCAACCACCTGCAATGACCATGTCCCTGCCCTTGCTGGTGTGAGCAGCATAACCGATGGGGTACGGCAGTCTGGCCAGCACGGAGCAGCTGCCATCCAGCGGGTTGATGCTCAGGATTTCATCGTAGAACACCTTGGCACCGCGCTCTGCCGGGGTCTTGGCGCCCGGCTTGGCATTCGGGAAGTTGGCACCACCAATAGCCAGAATGCGAGCGCCATCAGCCGTGCGCACCACGCTGGCCACCATACCGGCACGCCCCACGGAGTCCGAAATCTTCGGACTCTCCGCCAGAGACTTGGACTCCACCTTGAGCGGTGCGGGAGCATGATGCCCGCAGCCGGGGCAGCACTGAGCAGCCAGAGGCAGGGCAGCTACTGCCGCCAGAATAAAGAGATTCTTCAACATGGCATTATTACATCTTGGCACCCCAGACCTGGTTCGAGCGCTTGCCGGGGCGCTGCTCGCCGTTCACAATCACAGCCATGCCGTTCCACACGGCGCAAGGCAGCACGGCACGGGCCACAGCAATCTCGCCGGCATCATACCAGGTGTCACTGCCCGGGCAGTAGCACAGGCTCTGGTTGTGGAATCCGGGGTGGTTCTGCGGCGTATAGCCCTTCACCGTGGCATCATCGCCACCCAGCAGATAAATGCGGCCGCCAATCACGGGGGCGGGCGTGGGGGCAGCACCGCAGTAGTGCGGCAGGTGAGCCAGACGACGCCAGCCGGTCTCGGCACTCCAGCTCCAGGCATCCGTCAGCATCTCGCGGGCCATGCGGCCTTCGTCGCCGGGCTGCAGGCCGATACCGCCGAGTACATAAATAGTGTGGCCGATAGTGGCCATCTGCTGCAGGAAACGGCCGCGGCAGGGCATGGGCTCGCCATCACTCCAGGTATCCGTCTCGGGGTCATACACCCACATGCGGGCTTCGGCATCCTGTTCACCGGGAGCCACAGAGCCACCCTGAACATATACCTTGCCACCCATCACAACGGCGGCGTGGCCGGTAAGCGTGGTGGGCAGCGGAGCCACGGCCTTGGACTGCACATCAGCGCCATCCCAGGTAAGCATGTAGCAATCCGCCACAGCGCCGTCGGCATTGCTGCCGCCAATCAGCATCACACCCTGCGGCAGGGTGGCCGTGGCACCATAGCCCAGGGGCTTGGGAAGCGGGGTGGCATCCTTCCAGCCGGGTTCGCCTGCGGGAAGCACATAGATACGGTCCGTCCAGCGCTTCGGGCCACCTTCCCAGAGCGGTTTTTCCGGGAAATTAGCACCACCGCACACGATGAGGGCACCGTTGCTCACGCCGGCATAAGAACCGGCAAAACCTTCAACATCCGGCAAGTCTGCCAGCTGTTTCCATTCCAGAGAAAGCTGTTCGTTTTGCATTGTTCCTTACTCTAGCACACTCTATGTGCCGCCGCAAGCTAGAATTTGACAAAGAGGAATGAAAACTCCTAGTTCAAGAGAGAGCAAGGAAGATAACTTGGGATTTGGCGGGGATGTCATCATCTCTGAGCCCGTCGCGACGGGCGAAATTTCACTGCGCCCCTTGTCTCGGCGTAGTATGCAGCCCGAATGGGCCGACACGAAGCCGGAGCAAGGGTAAAGTTTCGCTGAGCATCTGCGAAATTTCACTGAGGAGAAGCCCGAAGTTTCACAGCCATTGCCACTTGTGGCAATGGCTTTATAACACAAGACGAGAATAGGTTCCCGCTGCATCCGCAGCGAAAAAAATGATACTCATTCCTCGCCTGAGGGCTCGTCAGTGAAATCGGTAGTCTGGCGACTACCGGCGAAACTTCGCTGCCGCTCAACGAAACCTCGCCCCCTGACAGGGGCTCGACGAA
>JAZOTV010000088.1:0-2174 GCA_045657815.1 Akkermansia sp. | reverse complement strand
AACAGCAAGTAAAGCGTAGTTTTTCTGCTTTTTCAAGGAATCGCCGGAAATAATGTTTCCGGCGGTTTTTTTTGTTACTTGTGATTCCGTGCATTCTGTGCTATATTTGCCGGCATGAAAGCAATCTGGATGCTGGCGGCGTTGTGCTGCCTGGGTGCAATGACGGGGGCTGCTCAGCCCGAATATACTGTAAGTACGCGCGTACGCGCGCACGATGGTGTGGCTCGTAATGTGGTGCTGATGATTGGTGATGGCATGGGCTCTGAGCATGTGTGGACCGCATGGCTCTATAATGGTTCCCGCTTGAATATCACCTCGCTTCCGGTGACGGGGTTCTCCATCACTACTTCTGCGTCTCACGGTATTACGGACTCGGCCGCCGGGGGCACGGCTATTGCCTGCGGTTGTAAGGCTATTAACGGGCAGCTTGGGCTGGATGCTGATGGCCGTGCGGTGGAATCGCTTGCCGCCCGTATGCGGAAGGCTGGCAAGGCAACGGGGATTGTGGTGACTAAATCTGTTACAGATGCTACGCCAGCAGCGTTTTATGCGCATGTAAAGAGCCGTAAAGACACCGGGAATATAGCCACCGCGCTGGTGGGGGCTGGTTTTAATGTGATTGCGGGCGGAGGAAAGGATGATTTTACCGCGGAGCAACTGGCGGAGCTGGAAAAGAAGACCAGTATGCTGGAGCTGGCTGCGCCGGGAGAGTGCGAGCCGCCGGATAAGCGCGGCGACTGGATGCCGCAGCAGGTGGAAAAGGCGCTTCGTGTGCTGGAAAAGGATAAGGATGGCTTTTTCCTTATGGTGGAGGGCTCTCGGATAGATGTGGAGGCCCACTCCAACAACCTGAAAAAGGTTATACAGGAGACTCTGGATTTTGACCGCGCTGTGGGAGTGGTGCTGGAGTGGATGAAGAAGCATCCGGATACCCTGCTGGTTGTGACGGCCGACCACCAGACCGGTGGCCTGAGTATTACCGGTGCAGACCGTACAATCGGCATGGTGAAGGGTGAGTTCACCACCTTCCGGCACAGCGGTGTGGCAGTTCCGGTGTATGCGGCTGGTGCAGGTGCCGGGCGTTTCACTGGCGTGCGAGAGAATACCGGCCTGGCGCCGGAAATCTACCGCGCCGCCGGTATGAAGCCGTGAGCGTACGTAAGAAAAACAATTTTTTTTCATGAAAAAAGCCCCGAATTTGCAATTCGTTCTTGCCATGTCAGAAGAATGTGCTTAAATAAGGAGGTCAATTCTTCATTACCAGACTTATGAAATCCATGATTACTCGTATCAGTGTCCGTGCGCTGTCCCTGCTGACTGCCGCAATGATTACTCTCCCCGGTATGGTGTTTGCCCAGGAGGAGGCCGAAGCTGCTGCCAAGCAGACCAACATGCTCCAGAAATGGGTGATTGATGGTGGTTGGACCATGATTCCCCTGGTGGTTCTGTTCTTCCTCACTATCATGCTGGTTGTGTACTGCGCCATGCAGCTGAACAAGAAGCACTTTGCCCCCGCCGCCCTGCGCGATGAGCTCGTGGCTCTCATGGGTGAGTGCCGCGTGCAGTCCGCCATCAAGCTGGCTACCGAAAGCCCCACTTACCTGGGCCGTCTGGTTGCTTACGCTCTGCCGAATGTGGACGCTAACCGCCCTGAGGATCTGGGCAAGGATGCTGTGTCTGACGCTGTGGCAGACTTCACCGCCAACGAACGCCCCGCTCTGATGCGTTTCGTAGACCTGCTTGCTCTTTCCGGTTCCACCGCTCCGACCATCGGTCTGTTCGGTACCATTCAGGGTATGGTGGAAGCCTTCGCCGTGCTGGCTGAGACCGGTCAGGCTGACCCGACCACGCTGGCAGGCTCCATCTCCGTGGCACTTCTTACCACCTTCTGGGGTCTGATTATCTCCCTTATCGCACTTCCGGTGTTCTACTTCCAGAAGAAGATTGCTCAGTCTCGTGAGGCCGAATGCATCAACGCTGTTGAGGACATGATGAATGCTGCCATCAACACGCTGAACGGCGAGGCTATGCTTGCCCGTATCCCCGAAGGCTTCGGTGGTGATGAAGAGGAAGGCGAAGAGGAATACGAGGAAGAAGAGGAGGCCTGATCCTCCCGCTTATATGGGCCGGCTCTGGCTGATATGTTAAACCGCGAGAGCCGGCAGAACTCTGAA
>JAZOTV010000087.1:0-3125 GCA_045657815.1 Akkermansia sp. | reverse complement strand
CTTCGCCTGCCCGACAAACTCCAATTTGGCGCAGCAATCTTTGGGACACATGTGGTGCGCGAGCACCACATATCCGGATTTTGGCTTGACCCTGTGGGGAAAACCTGATAAAAACGCAGCATGACCAGGCTCATACGTACTCTTGTCCTGACACTTGCAGCAGGATGTGGTCTTCTGGCCCACGCCCAGGAGGAAAGCACCGATGAACAGCTCGCCCTCGTTCCCCAGGCCCTGAAAGAAGCTCAATATGTCAACAAGGTGAAGCCGAATCTCAAGGCAAAGATTTACTTCATCTACCAGTCCCGCTCCACCTGTGGCATCTGCGTGTCCGAAGCCCCCACGCTGGTGAAGGAATACAAGAAGATGAAGCGTGGCGGTTGCGAAATGGTCATGCTGAATGTTGATGCCACGCCCAAAGCCGCAGAACAGTGGGTGAAAAAGGCTAAGATGACCTTCCCCGTCATGAGCCCGGCCATGAGCATGAGCAGCGGCATCCCCTGGACCTATGCAGGCAGACCGCTCCTCCCCTGCATGATTGCTGTAACTCCAGATGGCACCAAAATTGCCGAGGCCGGCGGCTCAGATGTCAGCGACTTTGTGAAGGATTGGAAGAAACTTCTCCGCGACCACGAAAAGGAAGCCAACAAGAAGAAGCTGGCTGAAAAAAAGAGCCAGACTTCCAAAAAGAAAGGCAAGAAGAAAAAATCTGGCCTAGAAGAAGAGGAAGAGGAGGATTAAGTCCTTCCCTTATCACTTCAATTTTCAATGCAGCCGGCTTATCGACCATACGAGAGCCGGCTGCTTCACTATCCTGAAAAAGCGTATGTTCTAACAGCATTTTGTCCTTGACTCCGAGGATGAACGTGGTAGTCTAGGAATAATCGCAATGAAATCTCTCCTTTCCAAATTGAGCGTGGCTCTGATGTGTGGCGTGGCATGTGCGTCAGAGGAAGGCGGTCACCATGGACTTTCCACCGATGCGCCGGTGCTGTGGAATATCGACCTGCCGTTCTGGCCGGGTCATTCCCTGCCTATCACCAACTCCATGGTCATGATGACCATTGCCGTGGTGCTGCTCACCATTATCCTGCGCCTGGCCACCCGCAAGATGGAGCGCGTGCCGCGCGGTCTGCAGAACTTTGTGGAGTGGATTTTCGAGCTGCTGTACAACTTTGTGGAAGGCCTTATCGGCAAGAAACTGGCCAGCAAGTACATCTGGTACTTTGCCACGGTATTCCTCCTCATTCTGACCAGCAACTATATGGGCCTCATTCCCGGCGTGGGTGAAATCACCTACCATGGTCACCCGGTTTTCCGAGGCGCGAATGCTGACCTGAATGTCACCCTCTTCCTGGGTCTGTTCTACACCCTGCTCTGGTTCATCTGGAGCATCAAGGAACAGGGCATCGGCCACTTTGTGGGACACATCTTCGGGCCCAAGGGTGGTCTGAAGGGCATGCTCAGGAACCTGCTGCTGCCCGTCTTCTTCTTCGTGGGTCTCATCGAACTGCTTTCCATCGCCATCCGTCCGGTGGCACTGGCAGCCCGTCTTTTCGGCAACATCTACGCCGGTGAAGCCATTCTGGAGCAGATGAGCATCGTGAGCGGCAGCACCCTGGGCAACGCCGCCGCCATGCTTCCCTTCATGTGCCTGGAAATCCTGGTAGGCTTTGTACAGGCCCTGGTATTCCTGATGCTCACAGCCATCTTCCTGAAGACCCAGGTGGGCGGTGACGAAGAACACGCCCACTAAGACCATTTTCCCGCAGCGGATCATGAAGCAAAACGTGACGCTGCGGGTTTTCCCAATAAAACAACAAACAATAGAAAAACAACGACAATGATGCTCCCCGCTCTTGCCACCGCCGCTATCAAGTCCGGCATGGCTGTTATCGGTGCCGGTCTCGGCATTGGTCTCATCGGTATGAAGGCCGCTGAATCCACTGGCCGCAACCCCGGTGCTTCCGGTCAGGTTCTGACCATCTCCATCATTCTGGCCGCCCTTGTGGAAGGTGTGGCCTTCGTGGCCATCTTCATGGGCTAAATGCCCTTGGGCATGCCGGGCCATTCAAGACAACGGCATGCCCCGCCCCCTTTCCCCTCTTATTTCTACATCAATCCGGTTTTAACCAAATCAACTCACAACCATGTTCAACCCGATTCTCGCCGCAGATATCCAGGACCTGATTTCCAATTTCGGTCTGCATACCGATGCGTTCATCGCCCACCTCATTGCTTTCTGCATTCTGGCAGCCATTGTGGTGTGCTTCGGCATCAAGCCCATCTTCAAGCAGCTTGAGGAACGCCGCCAGCGCATCCAGGAGGGCGAGGAAATGCACGCCCGCAGCCAGCAGGAACTGGCTGAAGTAAAGGAAACCGGCGCCAAGCTCCTGGACGAAGCCCGCGAAACCGGCAAGAAGGAAGTGGAGCAGGCACGCCAGACTGCGGCCCGTCTGCAGGCTGATCTCTCCGCCAAGGCCAGCGCCGAGGCTCAGGCCGTCATCGAAAATGCCCACAAGCAGGCTGAAATGGACACCCAGCGCGAAAAAGATGCCCTGAAGGGCGAGTTCACCCGCCTGGTGGCCGAGGCCACCAGCCGCGTGACCGGCAAGGTGCTGAGCGATGCCGACCACCGCGCTATCAATGCAGAAGCCATCAAATCCCTGTAATCAACCATGAAGATAAGCAAGGAAGTACAGGCCCAGGCCCGCCGCCTCATGCGGCTGTGCATCGGCGCCGATGGACTGATGAACGAAGCCACCGTGCGACTGGTGGCCGACAAGATTGCCGCAGAGAAGCCGCGCAACTACCTGGCGCTGCTCACCGCCTTCACCGAGCTGGTGCGTCTGGAACGCGCCGCCCACACTGCCACCATCACCAGCGCCGTGCCCCTCACCGCTGAGGAGCAGGCCGCCATCACCGCCAGGCTGAATGCCCGCCAGGCCGGGCTGAACTACGAATGGCAGGTGGATTCCTCCCTTATCGCCGGGCTCACCGTGAAGGTGGGCGACAACGTGACGGATGCCTCCATCCGCACCCGCATTGAACAACTTACTAAAAATCTCTAAACACACCACGGTATGAGCAACATCGTACAAGAACTCGAAGCACAGATCCGCAACATC
>JAZOTV010000086.1:0-2966 GCA_045657815.1 Akkermansia sp. | reverse complement strand
GTGCGGCAGGTCAAGGATGCGCTGGTCGTTGGTGTAGGAGTGGATGGTGCTCATCATGCCCTTCTCGATGCCCCACTTGTCATTGAGAACCTTCACCATGGGGGAAAGGCAGTTGGTGGTGCAGGAAGCGTTGGACACGATGTTGTGCTTGGCAGCATCGTACTCGTCATCGTTGATGCCGATGCAGAAAGTCAGGTCGGGGTTCTTGGCGGGAGCAGAGATGAGAACCTTCTTGGCGCCGGCCTTGATGTGACCCTCAGCCTTCTCACGAGCGGTGAAGAGACCGGTGGACTCAAGAACAACATCAACACCCAGCTCAGCCCAGGGAAGCTGATCCGGACCCAGCATACCGCCAACAATCTTGATGGGGTGGCCGTTCACAATCAGGTTGTCACCATCAACCTCGATGGTGCCGTTGAACTTGCCCTGCGTGGAGTCGTACTTAAGCAGGTGAGCAGTGGTAGCGATGGGGGTAAGGTCATGAATAGCAACAACCTTCTCGAGCTCGGCCTGGGACATGGCGCGAAGCACATTGCGACCAATGCGACCGAAACCGTTAATAGCGTATTTAGCCATAGTATTAGGATAAATGGTTTTTAAGTTTAGACCCGCCCGGCCACCGGGCCTGGCAAGGCGAGAGTAAGTATATAGGCTCACCCCCCGTGAGTCAATACAAATTTCCGACTCTCCCCCAGAAATCAGATATTTTCCCGCTCCGTCCAAAAAAAATCAACTTTTGCTTAATTTTCTCTTGACTCCCACCCCATCCTTGTGTATACTTTGCCCCGCAACCAGCACATTGGCGGGATAGCCAAGTGGCCTAAGGCAACGGTTTGCAAAACCGTCATTCGTGGGTTCAAATCCCACTCCCGCCTCTGAAAGCGCAGCAACTTCACGTTGCTGCGCTTTTTTCATCTGCCAACCGGGCACAGGGGCTGATAGCATGCCAGCGTTTCCGCACCATGAACCAGAGCCCCCTTTTCTTTGTTCTGTTTCAGCCTTGCTGGCAGAAACCACGCAGAGAGCTGTATGCCATGCGCAATGAGCTTTCCGAAGCAACTTATTCGTTACAAACAAGCTTCGCACTCAGATTTTACGCGTAAGGCAATACCAGATAAAGCGGGTATTGTGCACCAGGTAGCGCCTGAAGAGGCGACGGGGTTCCTTGCAAAGGCGGTAGAGCCATTCCAGGCCGTGCGAACGCACCCAGGCCGGTGCCTGCTGAACCAGACCGGCATGGAAATTGAATGCGGCGCCCACGCCGAAATACAGGCCGGCAGGCAATTGCGCCCGGTGCTCAAAAAGCCAGCGTTCCTGCCGCGGGCAGCCAAGGCCCACCCACACGCAGTGCGCACCACTCTGGTGAATGGCGGCCAGCATGCGCTCATCCTCACCCTGCGGCCAGGGCGGCATGGGCGGGCAGTAATGCCCCGCCACCTCTGCCCCGGGATAACGCTTTTCCAGATTCTCTTTCAGGCGGGCGATTGCCTCCTCACTACCACCCAGCAGGAAATGCTTCAACCCGGCAGCACGCCCCATATCCCACATGGTCTCCATCACATCCGGGCCATACAGGCGGTTGGCTGCCGCACCCTTGCGCCGCATCAGCCACACGATAGGCATGCCATCCGGGCAGATAAAATCAAAGGTACGCAGCCCTGCTCCATAATCCGCAGACTCATGCAGCGCGCGGGTCAGCACATGCACATCCGAATGCGCCATCAACACAGGCTGCTGAGTCCCCTGCGCAAGAGCGCACCAGAAAGCCCCGGCTTCCTGCAGATGGGAAGCCACGTAAGGAATGCCAAAAATATCTATGGTAGAGAGGGGAGCCATACGTGCAGGCCAGCATACACCACTCTGCCCCGCAGGTCAACGCAAAAACCGCTGCAGTTGCCCGCAGCGGTTTTTGAAGTATTGGTAGAAGCTAAGCTTCGTATGGCTTAGTTCTGGGAGGGGCTCCACTCCTCGGACTGCAGGGCAGCCAGGTTGAAGGCCTGCTCCAGACCCACCATGTCGCCGGCACGTACGGTCTCGAAGGCGGCGGTCTCGCGACGCAGCTGCTCCGGATCGTAGTTCACAGCCTTGATGGAAAGACCAATGCGGCGCTCCACCTTGTCGACCTTGATCACGCGGGCCTTGATATCGTCGCCCACCTTGATCACGTCCTTCACGCGCTCCACGTGCTCCTCGGAAAGCTGGGAGATGTGGATGAGGCCGTCGATGTCGCCGTCGAGGTTCACGAATGCACCGAAGGAAGCAATCTTGGCCACGGTACCGGAAACGAGGTCGCCCACCTTGAAACGAGCGTCGATGGATTCCCACGGGTCGGTCTCAAGCTGCTTGATGCCGAGGGATACGCGCTGGTTCTCCTTGTCGATGTTCAGCACGCGAGCCTCCACAACGTCGCCCTTCTTGAGCACCTCGGAGGGGTGGTTGATCTTGCGGGTCCAGCTCATGTCGGACACGTGGATCATGCCGTCAATGCCTTCCTCCAGAGCCACGAAGGCGCCGTAGGGAGTGAGGTTACGCACAGCGCCGGAGATTACGGTACCCACGGGGAAACGCACCTCGATGGCGTCCCAGGGATTCTCGTCGAGCTGACGGATACCGAGGGAAATCTTCTGCTCTTCCACAGAGATGTTGAGCACGATGGCTTCGATCTCCTGGTCCAGGGACAGAACGTCGCTGGGACGAGTGATGCGCTTGGTCCAGCTCAGCTCGGACACGTGCACCAGACCCTCCACACCCTTCTCCAGCTCCACGAAGGCGCCGTAGGCAAGAAGCTTGGTCACGCGGCCCTTGACCTGGGAACCGATGGGGTACTTGGCCTCGATGTCTGCCCAGGGGTTGTCGGACAGCTGCTTGAGACCGAGGGATACGCGCTCCTTGTCGCGATCCACGTCGAGGATGAGAACCTCCAGCTCCTGGCCGATGTGAAGCAGCTCGGAGGGGTGGTTCACACG
>JAZOTV010000085.1:0-6506 GCA_045657815.1 Akkermansia sp. | reverse complement strand
CTCGCTCGGAGTGGGGGCCGGCACAGGCTCCGGCGTGGCGGGTGCCGTGGCGGCCGCCTGGGCGGCTGCTTCCTCAGCCTGGATGTTGGCGCGGTGCTTCAGCAGCATGAACACACCGGCGCACACGCCGATTGTGGCAAGAAATGCGCACAGGAAAAGGAGAATGTTACGTTTCATGACTTGGTGTTAAAGGAATTGAGTGGGGTTGACAGGAACGGCCCCCTCAGGAATGGAGGTGGCGGGAGCCGTGGGTTGCTGCATGGCAGCTTCGCGCACGCGCAGGCGGCGTACGATTTCATACGGATCCGGCACTGCGGGTGCCGGGTAGCTTGAAAGGAGTTTCTGCGGGTTCAGGCGGTTCATGGTGCCTTCCGGGTGGTAGGCCGTCTGCCCGGCTTCTGTGCAATAGGAGGAAATGGCCTCAAAATGCAGGTGGGTCTTGTAGTTGCCGTGGGCATTGCCCATGGTGCCGATAGCCTCGCCGCGGGCAACCAGCTGCCCCTGGCGCACAATGCTCTTGTCCAGGTGGGCATACAGGGTCTGGATGATGCGGCTGTCACCGGGCAGGCGGTGAGCCAGCACTACCACGTTGCCCCAGCCGGGAGAGGGCTCTCCGCAGTAAACCACCAGCCCGCGGGCGGCGGCATTCACGGCCATGCCCAGGTCGGTGTCTTCACCGCCTATGCCGTTGATATCGCAGCCGCTGTGGTGGCCGCCGCGCTGGGAGTTCACGGTGTTGAAAGGCTGAGCATCATAGGTGAAACCGCCGTTGATGGTGCCGCAGGGAGCCTGGAAACCATCCACAAGGGGAATGAGCGCCAGCTGGTGCGGGGTGAGCAGCACCAGCCCCGGCAGCAGCTCCTCCGGGAGGGTGGTGGGCGGCACATCCTGGCCGTACAGCCCGGCTATGGCCGGAGATACGGGGGTGTCATCTCCATCGCTGTTCATGCAGGCAATAACCCCGAACGCTATGGCCCCTACGCCGAGGAGCCCTAACGTAAACCAACGCAGGGGGGTGAAGAATCGTTTGCCTGACATGCTGACCGTATTATACGGACAAAGCCCCCTTATGACAAGCCAAAATAAGTGAATAGTGCATAAGGAAGAGGGAATAATGACACACGTTCCGGGTATGGCAAAAGCGCCGCCCGGGTGGGGCAGCGCTTTTGAGAATACAGGAATGTTCCGGTCTTTACAGAGCCTTGGCGTGGGCGATGATGTTCTCCACATTCATGCCCAGGTCATGCAGCACCACATCGCCCGGGGCGGAGAAGCCATAGGAATCGATGCCGATGATGCAGCCCTGCGGGCCCACGTAGCGGTACCAGAGGTCGGTCTTGCCGGCTTCGATGGCCAGGCGGCGGGTGCAGCTGGCGGGCAGGATGCTCTCCTGGTAGGCGGCGTCCTGCTTGTTGAAGCGGAACATGGAGGGCATGGAGACCACGCGCACATCCGGGCCCAGTTCCTTGGCGGCCTGCAGAGCCAGAATCAGCTCGGAGCCGGAGGAGATGATGATGGTGCCGGGCTGCTCGGTCTGCTCCTTGAGGGCGATGTAGGCGCCCTTCATGGTGCCCATGCGGCGGGTTTCGGCGGAAATGTCGACCACGCTGGTGAGGGTGGGGATGTTCTGGCGGGTGAAGATAAGGGCGGTGGGGCCGTCCTTGCGCTCCATAGCGCACATCCAGGCACCGGCGGCTTCTTCCTCATCGGCCGGGCGCACCACATCCAGGTTCGGGATGACTCGCAGACCGGTCACGGTTTCCACCGGCTGGTGGGTCGGGCCGTCCTCGCCCACGGCTACGGAGTCATGGGTGAGCACGTAGGTGACGGGAAGGTGAGACAGAGCCGCCACGCGGATGCTGGCGCGCATATAGTCCACGAATACGCAGAAGGTGCCGGCAGAGACGCGGAAGATGCCATCGTAGGCGATGCCGTTGCAGATAGCGGCCATGGCGTGCTCGCGGATGCCGAACCAGAAGTTGCGGCCGGTGTAATCCGTGGCGGAGAAATCGCCGGCGCCCTTCAGGTAGTTCTTGTTAGAGGAGAACAGGTCAGCGCTGGTGGAAAGCAGGCCGGTGCAGGCGGAGGCGATGGCGTTCTGTGCCACAGCGCCGGAGGAGCGGGTGGCTTCCTTGGCGCCGGGGGCCCAGGTGGGAATCAGTGCGTTGCAGGCATCGGCGCACAGGCCGTTGGCTGCCAGATCCACACAGGCGGCCAGCTCGGCGGCCTTCTCCGGGTTGGCGGCGCTCCAGGCAGCGAAAGTTTCCTCCCATTCGGCATAGGCAGCTTCGCGCTGGGTCTTGAGCTCGGCCATATAGGCGCGCACATCATCGGAAACGTAGTACTGCTGGTCGGTGGGCAGGCCCCAGTTGGCGTGGGCTTCGGCCCAGAGCTTGGCGCCGCCTTCACCGTGGCCCTTGGTGGTGCCTTCAAAACCGGGCACACCCTTGGCGATGGTGGTCTTGGCGATGATGAGTTTCGGGCGGCCGTTCTTCTCCAGACGGCATACGCGGAGGGTCTTTTCCACTTCCTCCATGTTGTGGCCGTCGATGGTGAAGGCATCCCAGCCCTGAGCGGTGAAGCAGGCGGCGATATCATCCACCTGAGTCACTTCAACGGGGGCGTCGAGGGTAATGCCGTTGGCATCATAAATGAGGATAAGGTTGTCGAGCTTCAGCGTGCCGGCAATGGCGGCAGCCTCGCGGGAAATGCCTTCCTGAATGCAGCCGTCGCCGGCCAGGCAGTAGACATTGCTGTTGAAAATCTCGTGCTCCGGGGTGTTGAAGCGGGCGGCGGCGTGCTTGCCGGAAATGGCGAAGCCCACGGCGTTGGCAATACCCTGACCCAGCGGGCCGGTGGTGCATTCCACACCGGGGCAGCAGCCGTATTCCGGGTGACCGGGGGTGTTGGAGCCCTTGGCGCGGAAAGCCTTCACGTCATCCATGCTTACGCCGAAACCGCTAAGGTGCAGCCAGCTGTAAAGGAACATGGAGCCATGGCCGCCGGAAAGAATGAAGCGGTCGCGGTTGAGCCATTCCGGCTCAGAGGGGGTTACATTAAGCAGTTCGCCATAGAGAATGGCACCGATTTCGGCGCAGCCCAGGGGCAGACCCATGTGACCGGATGCTTTGTCGTAAATGGCATCGATGGCAAGACCTCGGGCCTGGTTGGCGGCCTTCTGAAGGATTTCCGTATTCATGCGGATTCAAGTATAACATATACCGTTATATTGTAAAGTCAAAAGCAGCGTTCCGGCCGCAAAATGCGCGGTATTCCGGGCTTGTGGCGGGCGCGCCGCCTGTCTGGTGGCCGGGGTGGGTTGCATTTGCTCGGAATATGGCGGAAAAAGCGGCGGGTCTGCCATGTTGCGGCATTGACAATGCAACCCGGGGGGAGTACAATTCCGCCGAAACTTTTTTCACCATGTACAATCCCGAATTCAAGAACCGTCTGGTGAGCGACCTGGAAGGCCTGAAGGCCGCCGGTCTGTTCAAGCAGGAGCGTTACATCGACACGCAGCAGTACTCCCAGGTTGGCCTCAAGGATGGCAGCCAGGTTATCAACATGTGCGCCAATAACTACCTGGGCCTGGCCAACAGCCCGGTGCTCATGCAGGCTGCCAAGGAAGCCATTGACCGCTGGGGCTACGGTATGGCCTCTGTGCGTTTCATCTGCGGCACCCAGACGCTGCACCAGCAGCTCGAAGAGCGCCTCAGCGCCTTCCTTGGCACGGAGGATACCATTCTCTTCGGTTCCTGCTTCGATGCCAACGGTGGTCTGTTTGAAGGCCTGCTCGGCAAGGAGGACGCCATCATCTCCGACTCCCTGAACCACGCTTCCATCATCGACGGCGTGCGCCTCTGCAAGGCCGCCCGCTACCGCTATGCCAACAATGACATGGCAGACCTGGAGGCCAAGCTGCAGGAAGCCAAGGCCGCCGGTGCCCGCACCATCCTCATCTCCACGGACGGTGTGTTCTCCATGGACGGCATCGTGGCCAGCCTGGACAAGATTCATGCTCTTGCCGAGAAGTACGGTGCACTCGTTCACTTCGATGAATCCCACGCCACGGGCGTGCTGGGTAAGCGCGGTCGCGGTACGCACGAGCACTGCGGTCTCTTCGGCAAGGTGGACATCACCTCCGGTACCTTCGGCAAGGCGCTGGGTGGTGCTTCCGGTGGCTACATCTCCGCCAAGAAGGAGATTGTGGACATGCTGCGCCAGAAGGCCCGCCCCTACCTCTTCTCCAACAGCGTGATGCCCGCCATCGCTGCCACCACCATCAAGGTGCTGGATATCCTCGAGGAATCCACCGAGCTTGTGGAGCGCGTGCAGAGCAACGCCGCCTACTTCCGCAAGGGTATGGAGGCCTGCGGCTTCACACTCGCTGGTGCTGGTCACGCCATCGTGCCGGTGATGATTGGTGATGCCGCCCTCTCCCAGCGCATGAGCAACCGCCTGCTGGAGCTCGGCGTGTACGCCATGGGCTTCTTCTACCCCGTGGTGCCCAAGGAACAGGCCCGTATCCGCACCCAGATTTCTGCTGCCCACACCACGGAGCAGCTCGACCGCGCCATCGAGGCCTTCGCCAAGGCCGGTCAGGAGCTCGGCCTTATCAAGTAAAGCCGCCCCGGTTTCATTTTGCAAATCCCCTGTCTCCCGTATCCCGGAGACAGGGGATTTTTGCATAATGCTGCATTTTACATTGGCATAGCCGGGGGCTTTATGATAAACTGGCCGCGCAATCCGGCTGCATTATGAGTGAAATCAGATTAGAAGGTATTGATGGCGTACCGGCACAACCCCTGCTGGTGGTGCCGAACCGTGTGGATCTGCCTGCCATGCTGGAGCTGGAGAAAGCTCTGGGCGGGAAATCGCGCATCGCGTGGATGGTGGAGAGTTCGCTCATGCCCGGAGAGGCCGTCATGAACCACCTGCGCCAGTCCCAATCTGCCGGTTTTGTGTGTGCCCTCAACCAGCAGGGGCGTGATTTTGTGCTTTCCAAGGCCCGCCAGCAGCTGGAGCTGGGGCGGCATGTGGTGGTGCTGCCCGGGCGTCCCCTGCAGGCCCCGGCCAGCCTGGCAGATATTCCGGGAAATCTGCTTTCTTTGTTCGATGGCACCCCCATGAACGCCCTGCCGGTGTATGTGGGCATGTACAATAACTATTTTGACGCCGCCATCACCACGCGCGAACCGTATGACCGCTTGCATATCACCTTCTGCGCGCCGGTGCGCAGCGGGCAGCAGCTGGGCGGGCGCGTGCAGGCCGCCTGGATGGCGGCCCAGGCGGAGCAGCTGCAGCAGCACCCCATGCTGGAGCACCCCTGCCTGCCGCAGCTGCTGGTGGAGGCCCTGCTGCGCAACCCGGAGGGCCGCCTGCTGGATGGTGTGGATGATTCTGTGCTTCTGTACCGGGACCTGCTTTCTGCCGCGCTGCTGACCACCGGGGTCATCGAGCGGCATTCCACGGCGGCCCGCATCGGCATCATCCTGCCGCCGGGTAAACTGGGCACCATTGCCAACCTGGCCTGTATGCTGGCCGGGGTCACCGCCGTGAATATCAACTACACCGCCACACCGGAGCAGTTTGAACACATGGTGAAAACCACCGGGGTGTCCCGCTTCCTTACAGATACGCGCTTCA
The DNA here is from genome assembly GCA_045657815.1 of Akkermansia sp. Classification (GTDB taxonomy): domain Bacteria; phylum Verrucomicrobiota; class Verrucomicrobiia; order Verrucomicrobiales; family Akkermansiaceae; genus Akkermansia. The sequence continues at coordinate 860 of JAZOTV010000085.1, read as the reverse complement.
CCAACATGCAGCGCAAATTCTCCTGGCCTCGCTCCCGCGACCTCATCTACCTGGACCAGGAACTCGGAGAGCAGGGCCCGTGGAAACTGAAAGCCTGGACGGCGCTGGGCAGGTTCCGCACGCCCCAGCAGCTTATGCAGCATGCCGGGGTGGCCACCCCGGAGCCCGATGCCGAGGTCTCGATTCATTTTACCGGCGGCACAGAGGACAAGCCGCTGGGTGTGCCGGTGACGCAGCGCATGCTGCTGGCCGCGGCCATGAGCCTGCGCAGCCGCCTGCAGCTGAGCCCCGGGCATGATATTCTGCTCTCGGTGCTGCCGGCCTATATGCCGGCGGGGCTGGTGGCAGGTATTCTGCTGCCCCTGCTGGGCGGGTTTGATATGGTGACCTACCCCACCGCCGCCTCCGGCAAGCGGCTCTGCACCCTGGTGCAGCAGCATGCTGTGGCCCTGGCGCTCAATACCCCCGCCGGCCTGCGCGCCATGCTCAAATCCGCAAAAGATGCGCATGCGCTCTCCTCTCTGCACTATTTCCTGAGCGCAGGCGCCAAACTGCCTGCGCACCTGGTAGAAGCTGCGCAGCAGCACTATGGCATTCAGCTGCTGGAAAGCTACGGCACGGCAGAGGTGCTCCCCTTTGCGGCTGCCGCCATGCCCACCCCGCTCGCAGACCCGGAAATCTCCCGCCCTGTCCTGCCGACCCACTGCAAGGGCGGCATCGGCGCCCCCCTGCCAGGCGTGGCCGTGCGCATCACCGGCCTGTACAGCCCGGAACCCACGGCCACACCCTCCCGCCCGGGGCTGGTCTGGCTGAAGGGGCCTGCTGTCACCGGGCGCTACCTGGGAGTCAGCAAGGAGGAT
>JAZOTV010000084.1:0-6961 GCA_045657815.1 Akkermansia sp. | reverse complement strand
CCCCGGCTGCCCCGCAGCCCCCGGCCACGGACCCCCCAGCGCCCGCCCGCAAATCCGGCGCATTTCTTGATACGCTGCTCGTGCTGTCACTGATCGGCATCATCGGCGGCGGCATCTGGGGGGTGCACCAACAGATGCAGATGTACCGCGTACCCACGCCCCTGGAACTCGCCCAGCAGGAACACATGAAACTCTGCAAACAGCATGAGCAACTCCAGAACGCTGCCTACAAGGCAGACGAACAGCTTCACCTGCATGCGCGCCTCAATTTCCTGGACCTCCAGCTGGGCAAGATGCAGAACCGCCTGGCTGAAGAGAGGAAAGGCATCGACACCGAGCGCGGGCAGATTCTGGCCCTTCAGCGCGAAATCCGCCAGGAGGACAAAACCTCCCGTTCCATCGCAAAGGGTCTCCTCATCGGCCTCCCCATCGGCGATGCCTCCACCACCAGCGGCAAGGTATACCAGAATGCCACCATTCACCGCCTGGAGAGCGGCCGTATCACCCTGCGCACTCCAAACGGCCAGGTCAGTTTCCCCACCTCCCAGCTGGTGAAGGACAATCTGCCCGATATCGCACGCTACGCCTTCGGGCTGGATGACATGGTGGACATGACCGATTTTGAAAGCAGCAGTGGCAAACCAGCTGCAAAAAAACGCCGCCAGGGCAAGCTCATCACCCCGCAGGCACCCGCCTCCCAGCCCGCCGAGCAGAATTTTGAGCCTGCCTCCGGTGCTCCTGTGGTCGATGCCCAGAATCGCCACAACTCCACCGCTGGGGATGATGCCCTCATCCCGGGCGATGATGGCTCGTGGCAGGCGCCCCAGGGGGCGCTCCCCATCGGGGAGTGATTAATTAATTGCTTTTCTCAGGCAAAAAAAGGCGAGCATCGGAATCCGATGCACGCCTTTCTGAATCAGCTTTTGTTGCCCTTTACTTCTTCTTGCGGCAGCAGCACTTCTTCTTAGGTGCAGCTTCAGCGCAATCAGCCTTGGGGGCCAGGGTGCGGTTCATCTGCTTCCAGCTCCAGTCCCAGCGGGTCAGAGAGGTGAAGCAGGCGGTGAGCAGGTTCACGCTGGCATCGATATCCACCTTGTGAGCCATCTCGATGCTCTGGTGCACATTGCGCACGGGGATGGAGATAGCGCCAGTCACAGAACCACCGGCGGTGAACTTCTGCATAGCGCCGGCATCCGTGCCACCAGCGGCCAGAAGCTCAAGCTGGTAGGGGATTTCGTTCTCCTGGCAGAGAGCCGTCATGAACTTCACCATGCGGGGGTCGGTGATGAGGGTACCATCATACACCTTCACAGCCGTGCCCTTGCCCAGCACAGTGCACTTATCATGAGCGCCGCTGCCGGGGGTATCAAAGGCGATAGTCACATCCAGAGCGAAAGCGAAATCGGGATTGATGGCAAGAGTGGCGGCATGTGCACCGCGCAGGCCCACTTCCTCCTGCACCGTGAACACGGCATACAGGTCATAATCCGGCAGGTTGCCGCTTTCCTTGATGGCGCGCACAGCCTCAATCAGCATGTAGCAGCCGCCACGGTTGTCGATGCTCTTCACGTTCAGGCAATCACCCATTTCCACCAGGTCGCCGATGCGGGTGATAGAATCGCCGATGGAGACGTACTTCTCCACTTCTTCCTTGCTCAGGCCGAGATCCACCACGTAATCGGTCACCTGGGGCATCTTGGTGCGTTCCTCCGGGCTCATCACATGGATGGGCTTCACGCCCATGCAGCCGGGCAGGTCCTTGGTGCCGTGCACCGTCACGCGCTGGGCGGTGAGCGTCTTGGGGTCAAAACCACCCAGGGGGAGAATGCGGATAAAGCCATTATCATCGATATAGCGAACGATGAAACCGATTTCGTCCATGTGGGCGGCGCACATGATGCTCTTTTCAGAGCTCTTACCCTTGATAAGGGCCACCACGTTGCCCACGTTGTCCACCTTGATTTCATCGGCCAGCGGGGTCATCTCCTTGATGACCAGCTCGCGGATGCCATACTCGAAACCGGGAGCCCCGGTTGCCTCACACAGGTCTTTGAAGAGCTGGATGTTCATGGCGCTTACTTTACTCCTTTCCGCCCCGCTTGGCAAGACCGGACTCACCGCCTGACACCATTTTTCCTTCCCGAGAAACAGTTCAACACCAAATTAGCGGGGGAATCAAATAAGAGGGACGTCTTGCATTTCCGGAATAGCCTTGCGTTGCACATCTCACACAACTTACTGTTCCATCTCTCCTCGGTTTGCGACCTGACTGAGGCTAGCTCAAAACATTCACAAGTTTGCAGTCCGTAATTTTCGTCATTCGCACCTCACATTACGTCTATACTTCACCCATCTGACGGACATTTTTATATATCAGAGGCAATCACTACATCGTATATAGGCTTTTATATATATACAATAAAGAACTTACATGCTTGCTTTTTTGCTTGACTCCCCATATTCTACTATGCTTGAATAACAAAGCAGCCCCGTGAATTGAACAGGGGAGCCTATGCTCCGACTTGCGAAATTTACAGGAAAACAATCACCTCTAAATACGACAATGAAATTAGCGAAAAATATCATTGCCGGGCTTTATTTCCTACTGTTCGGGGGGGGTATAACCCTTTCCTCGCTTAACGCTCAGGACATTATAGCACCGGTCAACGCAGTAAATGTGATATGCGAGAAAGCCGTGCTCTCTCTAAATGACCAGGCGGGTCTCAGAACACAGTTTCTGGTAAAGGCACTCCCCCCATATAACAACTACAAAGTCACCGCCGGAGATGCCAATCTTGATAACGACACGGCAGACCTCAAGACCACTACCCAGCAGCTGGCATCTTGGCTGATAGTAGTCGATGTAAGCGACCCGGCAGGCCGTAAGCAAACCATCAACGCCAGCGCCTGCGTTGCAGCGCGCCTGGTTTCGCTCATGTCTCCCATGAGCAACGTGCGTATTCTCGCCATGGCCGGTGCCCAGGAGACCGTGGGAGTCAAGGACGAGCATTACGACAATCTGGGAAGCCTCATGACGGAAGGTGAACTAAACGCCACTCCTATTGCCGTCATCGATAAAGGGCAGATTCAATTCGGGCACGCAGGGTTCGCCCAGATTATTACAGGCCTCACAGCAGCACAAAGTGTGCACCAGGATAGTACCTATCTGTGGATTGGTCTGAGTCGCGCACTTAAGGAGCAAATGCCCCGCTGCGCCAGCGGCTTTAACCAGAACATGCCTAAAGGTGTCATTCTCATTTCTGACGGTGTAGATGAAAGCACAGACAGCTCGGAAAATCTGAAGAACCTTATTGCCACCTCCAAGGAACTGGGCATTCCGATTCACACCATCGCTTTCCCTCACAAAGATCACAGCAAGAACAAGTCTCTACTCCACAAAGGATTTGATGCGCTCCAGAAACTGGCTAATGATACCAACGGCGGATTCCTGAACTACGCCTCGGACATCTCTGATCCGAACAATCTTGACTGCATCAAAAGACTTGACCATCTGCTGAAGCGCACTTCCGCCTCCGTACTGGAACTGGAGGTTCCCATCACGGATGTGCCTTCCGCCAGCTCACTGCGTGTCACACTGCAAAGCGGCAAGAGCAACGTCGGCATCATGACAGTGCCCCAGGAAAAAGTCGGCACGGTTGTGGCAGAACACGCTATGCTCTGCCTGTATCAGACAAAGCAGCAGGCCCTCAAGGAACAGCTCACAGAGGATAGCACACGAGCTTTAATCACGGGAATGGCAAAAGTTTTTGCAGATCGGATTCTTCCTCTGCGCAACTATCAAGAGCTGTTCGAGACCACCCAGGTTAATGCAGATTTTGCCAATCGTGTGCAGCAGTTCCTGCAGCACATCGACAAATACGAAGCTCTGCGCAATAGCTCCGATATCTCCATAGAAGCAGCCTTCTGTATGATGGACTACAAGCGCCCGCTGCCTGAGCCTCCCACGGGAGACACTCACGTGACAGCTAACGTACAGACCGGCCCCATTTCCTCCGGTTCCAGCACTTCATCGGCAGATGATTATGAGACCGATGCATTCAAGAGCTGGGTATGGTGGACCCTGGGACTCGGCGGGGCCTGTTTCTTTATCGTCCTATTCCTGCTCATCATTCGCACGCTTACTCGTTCCGATGAATACGATACGGCAGAAGACGCAGGCTCTCCCGCATCCAGCAGGGCTTCTGCAGCCCCTGTACTCGCTTCACTGGTAGACGTGAACAACCCCAGCCGCTGCTGGGATATCAGCAAAACCTCCGTCACTGTAGGTCGCGGCACCGCAGCGGATGTCCGGCTGCCTTCAGATCACGTATCTTCTCTCCACTTCGCACTTACACGCAATACCTCCGGACAGTGGTTTATCAAGGACACAAACTCCACCAACGGTACTGCAGTCAACGGCACCATGATTACCGCTTCTACCCCCATCAATAACGGTGACACTATCACTCTTGCCGACATGCAGATTGCTTTCCGACTTCGCTAACTAAACTACAACCATTTTTATTACAGTTATGAATCCGAACAACATGGATCCACACCAGCGCAAGGCCACCCCTCTATTCAAAGCAGGTAATACCGGTGCAGGTGCCGGGCCCAAAACCATCCCCTTCAACGCTGTAGGCTCCTCCGCCTCGGCAGATGATGTCACCATGCCCATGCCGGGAGCGGGAGCCACCATTCCGCTGATTACACCGCTTACCCCGCCGTCATACAGCGGCATGCAGAGCAACTCGCCTGTCATCGCCCGTCGCGGAGACATAGGGCCGGTGGCCGGCTGGCTGGTCATCATCGCCGGTCCAGGGCGCGGCCACTCAGTAGAAATTGGTTATGGCTACAATTCCATCGGCCGTTCTCCTGAAAATGAAATCAGCCTTCCCTTCAACGATACCACCATATCCGACAAAGGACACGCATTCATCGCCTACGATGGAGAGGGACACGTCTGTTACGTAACCCACGGGCAGAGCCGCAACATGATTTACCTTAACAAGAAACCTGTTCTGGATGCCTCGGAAATCACACATGGCAGCGTTCTCCGTATCGGCAAAACTGAACTCATGTATGTTCCCTTCTGTACTCCGGAAATGAACTGGAGCACATTCCCGGAAGAAGTGTAAGTTACCATCCGTTCAGCGAACATCAGAATCATGAGTACTCTGAACCACACACCCGGACAGTTACTGGCTCACTACGCGGTCGACCAGGATATCGGAGGTCGTGAGAACCAGGAAGATTTCGCTCAGGTCTATCCGCTTGATTCCGCAGGCTCTCCATGCAGCGAGCTGCTTTGCGTACTTGCCGATGGCATGGGTGGCTATGCCGGCGGCGAAATTGCCTCACGGGTGGTGGTATCGTCCTTTGCCAGGGTATTCAAGGCACAGCGCAATTCGCTTTCGCCCTCCGGAGCATTGCTCTACGCCGCCCAACAGGCAGATGAAGCACTGCGCTGCCGCAAAGCCAGCGAACCCACAGAACTCTCCTCCATGGGAGCCACGCTTTGTGCCGCCTGGATTAAGAATGGGCAGCTCCACTTCATCAACGTGGGTGACTCGCTGCTCTACCTGTTCAGAGATAATCAGCTCTACCGTCTCAACCACCTTCACAATCACCGTGAGGACATGCAGCGCCAGGCCATCAGTCAGGGGCTGGATTGGAACGTGGTATCGAAGATGGACTCTGTTGTTCGATATGGTTCGCGCATAACATCCTATGTGGGAGGCACCGGCATCAATCAGGCTCACTGCCCGGATGATCCCGTGCACCTGCAGCAGGGAGACGTCATCCTGCTTGCCAGCGATGGTCTGCTTACCCTCACAAGCCGAGAGATTGCAGAAACCATGCGGCCATACGCAGGCTCTACCGTCAGCCAGGATGTCGACCGGATGCTCGACCTGGTATTGGCCAAACACGCGCGCCACCAGGACAATGTATCCACCATACTCGTGCGAATCGCCTGATAACGGCTCTTCTCATCCTACTCACCATATCATCTATATTTTCCCATGAAGAAAAAACACCTTATCGCTATATTGGCTGGCATTCTGATTGCCATGGTCATCGTGGTGCCTTTGCTCCTTTCCGGCGGGGCCGCCGGCACCGATGATACAGAAAGCAATCTGCAACGTTATAAGCAAAGCGTCAAGTTCGTGCTGCACACTGACAGCAACGGCACACCGCTGAGTATCGGCACCGCTTTCGTAATCAACGGTGAAGGAAACCTCATTACCAATGCTCACGTAGTATGCAAGAAACAGGGCGAGTCTCTGGCTCCCCATACCGAAGACGACTACATCTACCTCATCTACGAGAAAAAACGCCGCAATCGCGACGTAGTTGTCATGCAGCGTGCACGCGTGCAGGACTACGATCGGTCCCGTGACCTGGCTCTGCTCAAGGTCTCCGATATGTCCGACCGAGCCGAATTCAAACCTCTGGCCATTGCCAGCACCTTCAGCGAAGGGCAGAAGGTCACAGCTCTGGGTTACCCGGCTTCTATCGATACATACGATCGCGATGCCAACTTGGCCAAATTCATCCAGAGACTGGTTTTCTACGTAATTAAGGAAAAGAAGGCCACCGAGATTCCGACTAATCGCGTAGAACTTGATTCGGATGTCCACATGGCAAACCTGCTCAACTGCGTGTCTACCGATGGCGCTATTTCTCAGTGCCGCAACAGCACCTCCCTGGGAACGGGAACTGCCCGCGAAGCATCTCTGGACGTCATCGTTCACACCGCTACCCTGCAAGCCGGCATGAGCGGTGGCCCGCTTATCAACAAACGAGGTCAGGTAGTTGGTGTAAACTACGGTGGGCTCGCGGAAACCAACAACAGTGCCATCGCTTCCAATGAACTACTCAGCTTCATGCAGCCCCGCGGGGGCAGTCTTGATGAAGTAGTCATCATTGACAAAAATCCCGACAGTCTCGCATTCACTCT
>JAZOTV010000083.1:0-14388 GCA_045657815.1 Akkermansia sp. | reverse complement strand
CCGCAGAGTGTGGGGCTCATCACCTCGCCCACCGGTGCCGTGATTGAGGACATGCGTCACCGCCTGAGCTCCCGCTCACCGTGGATGCAGGTGTACCTCTACCCCGTTCAGGTACAGGGTAAGGGGGCTGAGTTCGGGTTGGCGGAGGCCATACGCCGATGGAACGATGCCGAGCGCTACGGCTTGCCGCAGGTGGATTACCTGGTATTGGCTCGCGGTGGCGGTTCGATTGAGGATTTATGGTGCTTCAACGAGGAAGTGCTGGCCCGCGCCATAGCCGCCTGCCCTGTGCCCGTGGTCTCCGCCGTGGGCCATGAAACCGATTTCACCATAGCAGATTTTGTGGCGGACCTGCGCGCGCCCACACCCACAGCCGCCATCGAGCTCACCACACCGGATGCAGCAGAACTGCGCGCCTGGCTGGCCGGCACCGCCCGCCACCTGCGCCAGCAGATTACCCGTAGCCTGCAAATGGCCCACCTGCGCCTCAAGGTAGTGAAACACAGCCGCCTGGGAACCCCGCAGGAACTGCTTGCCCCCTACCAGCAGAAGCTTGATACCCTTACCGGAGAGCTTCACACCGCACTGCATAACCGTCTGCAGAAAGAACGCAACCGCCTGAGCCTCTGTTCTGCCCGTCTCTCCGCACCAAGTGTGCTCCAGCACATCCGCTACGCTGCCGCCAGCCTGGAACAGAACAAGAACCGCCTGCTCACAGCCTTGCGCAACCGCCTGAACCACAACAAAGCCAGGCTCGAAACCATCTCTGCGCGCCTGGCAGCAGCCAGCCCGCAGAATGCACTGGACCGCGGCTTTGCCCTGGTAAGCACCCCGGATGGCAAGCTGGCACGCGATGCCGCCACCCTCACCCCCGGAGATGTGCTCCGCATCCGACTGGCCAAGGGAGAAACCAGCGCCATTGTCAGATAACACCCACACGCACCATATGAAAGCCGCCCTGCTGCTCCTGCTTGCCCTGCCCGCCATGGCCGATCATTTCTATGACCGGAATGGCGCCTACCGAGGCCGCGCGGAAACCGATTCCACCGGCAACACCCGTTATTATGACCGCAACGGTGCCTACCAGGGACGCCGCGACTCCAGCGGCCACTATTATGACCGCAACGGCTCCTACCAGGGACGCCATGACTCCGGCGGCCGCTTCTACGATAAAAACGGCGCTTACCAGGGCCGAAACGAAAACGGCCGCTTCTATGACCGCAACGGCGCCTACCAGGGACGGCTCGAAAATGGCCGTTTCTACGATAAAAACGGGGCCTACCGCGGTAGAAAACAGTAAAAAAATCCATTTTCTGCAAAAAAAGTCTTGCAAAGCGCCCCACGCTGGTGTATAGTTGCCCCGCACCCAGTGCGATACCCAAGATGCTCGGATGGCGGAATTGGTAGACGCGTTAGACTAAGGATCTAATGGGGAGACCCGTGGGGGTTCGAGTCCCCCTTCGAGCATAAAGAAAGACCTGCAAGCACTGCTTGCAGGTCTTTCTGCTTCATTCCCCACGAATAATCTGTACAACAGAGCCCTTTTGCAGTATATATAAGTGAATTCATTCCACGCAGCTTCTCATGAAAGGCATTGTTCTTGCAGGAGGTTCCGGCACCCGGCTTTACCCCATCACCAGGGGTGTAAGCAAGCAATTGCTGCCCGTTTTTGATAAACCGATGGTCTATTACCCGCTCTCGGTGCTCATGCTGGCAGGCATACGCGATATACTACTCATCACCACTCCGCAGGACATGCCTGATTTCCAGCGGCTTCTGGGCGATGGCAGCGATTTCGGCATCCACCTCAGCTATGCGGAGCAACCCAGCCCGGATGGTCTGGCTCAGGCGTTTATCATCGGCCGCGATTTCATCGGCCAGGACGATGTCTGCCTCATTCTGGGCGACAGTATCTTCTACGGAAGCGGGCTCACCGGCATCCTGAAGAATGCGATGAACACCGTACGCACCCGGCGCAAGGCAGTCATCATGGGCTACCCGGTCCAGAACCCGGAGCGCTACGGAGTGGCCGAGATTGATGAAGCAGGAAACTGCCTGAGCCTGGAAGAAAAGCCCAATATCCCCAAATCAAACCTCGCGGTAGTCGGCCTGTATTTCTACCCCAACGAAGTAGTCAAGACTGCCATGGAAGTCAAACCCTCAGAACGCGGAGAGCTTGAAATCACCAGCATCAACCAGCATTTTCTGCAGGAAAAGCGACTCGTGCTCGAACAGCTTGGCCATGGATTCGCCTGGCTGGACCTGGGCACGCATGACTCCCTCAGCGAAGCATCCACCTTCGTGGAGGTGCTGCAGAAGCGGCAGGGCTTCATCATCGCCTGTCTGGAGGCCATCGGCTACCGGAATGGCTGGCTGAGCCGGGAGAAACTGGAGTCTGCCGCCGAACTCATGCGCCAGAACGCCTACGGCCAGCGGCTGATGGAAATTCTGAAGCAACCCGCACCTGCCCCTTCCCCGCTTGCATGAAAAACATTCTCATCACAGGTGGTGCCGGCTTCATCGGCTCTCATGTTGTGCGGCTCTTTATCAACAAATACCCGGAGTACCGCATCATCAACCTGGATATCCTTACCTACGCTGGCAATCTGACCAATCTCAGGGATATTGAGGACAAGCCGAACTACATTTTCGAGAAGGCCGACATCTGCGACTTTGAGCGCGTGTGTGGCATCATGCAGAAATACGATATCGACGGCATCATCCATCTGGCGGCCGAAAGCCACGTAGACCGCTCCATCAACTCCCCCTTCACCTTTGCCCGCACCAACGTGATGGGCACGCTGAGCCTGCTGCAAGCCGCCCGCCAGCATTGGAACGGCAACTGGGAAGGCAAGCGATTCTACCACATCTCCACCGATGAAGTGTATGGCACCCTGGAGGTCGACAAACCGGAAGGCCCCGCCCCCTATGGCAGTGAATTCTTCCAGGAGACCACCCAATACAACCCGCACAGCCCGTACAGCGCCTCCAAGGCTGCCAGCGACCACTTCGTGCGCGCCTACCACGACACCTACGGCATGCCGACGCTGGTGACCAATTGCTCCAACAACTACGGCCCCTACCAATTCCCGGAAAAACTCATTCCGCTCATCATCAATAACATCCGGCTCAACAAACCGCTCCCTGTCTACGGCAAAGGGGAGAACGTGCGCGACTGGCTCTATGTGGAAGACCATGCGCGCGCCATCGATACCATCTTCCACCGTGGCATCATTGGAGAAACCTACAACATCGGCGGGTTCAACGAGTGGAAGAATATCGACATCGTCAAGCTCATCATCAAAACCGCAGACCGCCTGCTGGGCAACCCGGAAGGCACGAGTGATAAGCTCATCACCTATGTGACCGACCGCCCCGGGCATGACCTGCGCTACGCCATCGACTCCACCAAACTCAAGAACGAACTGGGCTGGGAGCCCTCCCTCCAGTTCGAAGAAGGCATCGAGAAAACGATACGCTGGTACCTCGGCAACCAGGAGTGGATGAGCAACATCACCTCCGGAGAGTACGAAAGGTATTATGAGGACATGTACAAAAACCGCCTGACCCCCAACAGAGATCAGGGTTGATTTTCATTGAAAATCACCATTTGCAGAATAGCATTCCGAACAAGGGAGCGGAATGCATGCAAGCTGAAAAAAACACACTCGGCCCGATGATGAATCCGTATCTGCGCATGAAGCAGTAAGCTTTTCTCATTTGTATGCAGAGCCGCAACCCTTACCCGAAAAGCTGAAATCAGACTTTCGATTTGCCTGTTTTTCTTCCACCTCTATACTAAAAACGGACAAGCAAAAGGCTTGATATGTGGCAGCTGATGAGATAGAATGCCGTACGTTATGGCAGAAAAGCCCGCTCTCAGCCCGATGATGGACCAGTACCTGCGCATGAAGCAGTCACTGCCGGGGGATGTGTGGCTGTTTTTCCGCCTGGGCGATTTCTACGAAATGTTCTTCGAGGACGCGGTGGAATGCTCTGCAGCCCTGGGCCTTACACTCACCAAGCGCCAGACCATCCCGATGTGCGGGGTGCCCTACCACGCGGCGGAGGGCTACATCGGCCAGGCGGTGAAGATGGGCAAGCGCATTGCCATTGCCGAACAGATGGCCACCCCGGTACCGGGTAAGCTGGTACCGCGAGAAATCACCCGCATCATTTCCGCCGGCACCCTCGCGGACATGAGCCTGCTGGACTCCAGCGAGCACAACTACATTGCCGCCGTTTTCCACGAGAAAAACACATGGGGTCTCGCCTGCGCCGACCACACCACCGGCGAATTCACCGTGGCAGATTACCCCAGTTTCGAGGCCATGAGCGAAGAAGTAGCCCGCATTCACCCGCGGGAGCTTCTTATCAGCCAGGAACAACCAGATGATTTCCCCGGGCTCCCCGTCACGCTGATGTATGATGGCTACACCTTCCTGCCCGGCCTGGCAGATACTTTCCTGAAATCTCACTTCCGCGTGCATTCTCTGGAGGGTTTCGGCTGCGCCCACCTGGGCCCTGCCCTGGGAGCGGCCACAGCTATTCTGCATTACCTGAAGCACCAGCTGCGCCGCCAGACAGACCACCTGCGCACCCTTTCCCTGCGGGCCACGGAAAACGCCGTGATGATTGATACCGCCAGCCGACGCAACCTGGATCTGGTGGAAGCACGCGGCGGCCACAAAAACACCTTGCTGGGCACACTGGACAAGACCAGCACCCCCATGGGTGCCCGCAAGCTGCGGGACTGGATTCTGCATCCCACCTGCTGCATGGAGGAACTGCTGCGCCGCCAGAACATTATTGCAGGCTTCCTGAAAGAACCGTTCCTGATGTCGGAACTGCGCAACTCATTCAAGGGCGTGCGCGATACAGAGCGTCTGGTCTCCCGCCTGTCGCAGGGTGCCGGCAACGCCCGCGACCTGCTGGCGCTGGGCACATCGCTGGCGCACCTGCCCGCCATTGCGGAGGACCTGGCTGCGCTGCAACAGCATGAAGAGCTATTTACCCCGATTCTTAACCGATTGGGTAATTTCGAGGAACTGACCGAACTGCTTACCAGTGCCGTGGTAGATGAACCGCCTGTCACCATCAAGGAAGGCGGCATGATTCGCGATGGCTACAACGAACAGCTGGACGAACTGCGCGCTGCCTCACGCGAGGGCAAAGACTGGCTGGCCGACCTGGAAGCCCGCGAACGCCCCGCCACCGGTATTGACTCCCTTAAAATACGCTACAACAACGTTTTTGGCTACTACATCGAGGTCACCAAGGCGAATTTCTCCAAGGTCCCGCTGGAGCGCTATGTGCGCAAGCAGACACTGGCCAATGCAGAACGCTTCGTAACCGAGGAGCTCAAGAAAATGGAAGGCACCATTCTGGGGGCAGATGAACGCGCCCGACAACTGGAATATGACCTGTTCTGCAAACTGCGCGAGCAGGTAGCCCTTTTCATTGACCGCATTCAAAGCACCTCCGAAACGCTGGCAGAGGTAGATGTGTTGCTCTCCCTGGCAGAAACAGCCCAACGCTACCGCTATTGCCGCCCTGCTCTGGACATGAGCCGGAATCTGCATATTGTCAATGGGCGCCACCCGGTCATTGAACAGGTGCAGACGGATATCTCCTTCGTGCCGAATGACACCGAAATGGAAGCGGAAACCCAGCGTGTCCTTATTCTCACCGGCCCGAACATGGCCGGCAAGAGCACCTACATCCGCCAGGTGGCTCTCATCACCCTCATGGCACAGATTGGCTCCTACGTGCCGGCAGATTCCGCCCGCATCGGCCTGGTGGACCGCATTTTCTGCCGAGTGGGCGCCAGTGATGACATTGCCCGCGGTCAGTCCACCTTCATGGTGGAAATGAGCGAAACCGCACTCATTCTCAACAATGCAACGGAGCGTTCACTGGTCATTCTGGACGAAATCGGGCGCGGCACCGCCACGTTCGATGGTCTTTCCATCGCCTGGGCTGTGGCTGAGCACCTGCACGATGAGCTCGGCTCCCGCACCCTGTTTGCCACTCACTACCACGAAATGGTTGACCTGGAGCACACCCACACCGCAGTGAGCAACTGGCACGTGGAGGTGCGCGAGTGGAAGGATGAAATCGTCTTCCTGCGCAAGGTGCTGCCCGGCCCGGCAGATAAATCCTACGGTATTCAGGTAGCCCGCCTGGCCGGCCTGCCCACCCCGATTATTGACCGGGCCAAGCAGATTCTCACCCACCTCGAAATGAGTGCCAGCGCCCGCGAACCGAAAGCCGCCCGCCGCAAACGGGCCCGGGAAACCGGGCTTCCCTGCGCTGAGGAGCCGGATGTAGCCCAGCTGGACATGTTCAGCATGCTCGATGATGGCATCTGATGCTGTTCTAACTGCAAAAGTAGGATGTTTGCCAAAAATGAGCTTGACATACTGCGCTGCTGGAATATACTTGAAGTGTCATTTAACCCGCATATGAAAACTCTTTCCCTCGCCACTTTCCTCATTCTGGCAGCTGCCGCCGTGCAGGCTGCACCCGTCATGCAGACTCAGGACCTCTCTGAAGAGGCTCTGAAGAGCGTTGCCACGGACCGCCAGAAAGCCAGCATTGATAAATATAACAAGGCCGTTGCACGCGCAGAGAAGAACCGCGAAAAGGCCATGAAGGAGGTTAAGAAGATTACCCGCGACAACGACGCCGGTATGAAGAAGACCATCCAGCGCCGCCAGCTGAACACCATGCTGCCTCCCTGCGAGCGCACCCCGGAGACACCCCGTGCTCCCCGTGACCTTAACATCCGCTACTGATTTTTTCCATTCTCCCAGAAAAAAGGGCAGGAAGCGCGCTGCGTTTCCTGCCCTTTTGCATTTTGAATACAGCTTTATACTTGTATTATCGCGGTTTTGTGAGATAATGAGTCTGGATTACTCATCTTATGGCAAACGAGGAAGAGGATTTTTACAAAGAGCCGACCCGCAAGGAATGGGCCGGATTCTGGACGCTGGTTGCAGTTCAGGCACAGAATGCGTTTAACGAGAAAGCAGTGCAATTCCTGCTGATTCCGCTTGGTGTGTGGCTCTGGGGCGCAGATGGCAGCACGCTGGAATACATATTGGGCGCTATATTTGTGCTACCGTACATTTTATTCTCGCCGCTGGTGGGCTGGTTGTCGGACTGTTTCTGCAAAACCCGCATTGTGCAGGTAATGAGCATTGTACAGATTGCGATTATGAGCTGCATGCTGTTCTGCTTCTACCAGCACGATATGTACGCCGCCATTCTGTGGTTTGCCATCTTTGCCACGCAGGCCACCATCCTCTCCCCCGCCAAGAAAGGCATTGTGAAGGACCTGCTGGGGTCCAAATATATCGGGTTCGGCTCAGGTATCATTGAAATGAGCCTTGTGTTCGTACTGCTGGCAGCGCAGATTGGCGTCTTCTTCCTGTTCTCCTACCTGCTGAAGTCATACGAAGCCCAGCAATCGCCCACATACAATGCAGAACAACTGGCAGGCTGGGATTCCGTCATTCTGCCCACCTGGATTTTCATTTCGCTGGCCTGCGTGGTGTGCGCGGCCTCGTTCCTGGTGCCCTCATACCCGGCCAAAAAGACAAAGCCCTTCAGCTGGAGTCTGTTCTACGAGCATTTCGGCCAGATTAAATACCTGTGGAAAGATCGTCTGCTGCGCCTCAGCGAGCTGGGTATTGCGTATTTCTGGTGCCTGGCCGGCTCCTTGTTCCTGATTCTGATTCAGATAGCCAAGGGTATGCAGGCCGCAGACCCGAACGTGGACTTCTCCCTGCAATGCGGTATCCTGATGGCCTGGATGACCGGTGGTGTGGTATTCGGCGGTGCGGTGGCATCTCAGCTCTGCAAAGGTAAGAATGAACTGGGGCTCATCCCCTTTGGTGCCATTGGCATCACCATCTGCACGCTGTTGCTTACCTTCTTTGAGGTGAACACCTACACCAGCAACACACTACTGGCGCTTACCGGCGCTTTCGGCGCCGCCTACCTGGTGCCCCTCAACGCTTTCCTGCAAGACAACTGCGACCCCAACAACCGCGGTAACATCATTGCGGCCGGCAACCTCATTGATAACCTGATGGGTCTGGTGGCCGTGGCGCTCATGTGGGTCATGTATGAGATATTCGGGGCCTCTCCGCAGCAGCAGTTCTTCGTGCTGTTTGTGATGAGCTTCTTCATTCTCATCTGCTCCCTGCGTCTTATACCTCAGGAGTTCATCCGCATGATTGGCATCTGGTGTCTGCAGCTGGTATACCGCCCGCGCGCCATCAACCTGGAGCGCCTGCCCATGCGCGGCGGTGCCCTGCTGGTGGTCAACCACGTGACCTATGCAGATGCCTTGTTCCTCACCATGGTCTGTCCGCGCCCGGTGCGTTTCATTGTGGCAGAGGAATTCATGGCCATGCGCCTGCTGGGTTGGGCTCTGGAAATCTTCAACTCCCTCCCGATTTCCACCCGCAACCCGCGAGAAACCATTGTGAAGGCCGCGCGTGCCATTGAGAATGGAGATATCATCTGCATCTTCCCGGAAGGCCAGCTCACGCGCAGCGGATGCCTCACCCCCATACGCCGGGGCATGGAGATGATTGCACGCCGCGCCAAGGCACCCATTATCCCGGTGTATATGGACGGGCTCTGGGGCAGCATCTTCTCCTTCTCCCGCAACCGTTTCTTCACCAAGTTGCCGAAGACTCTCAACTACAACTTCACCATTGCATTCGGCGCCCCGCTTAACCCGGAGACCTTTACCAGCCGCACCGTGCTGCGCTCCCTCCGCGAACTTTCGGCCACCTGTCTGGAAACAGCAGAGGACATCAGCCGCGAAGGCCTTATCCGCAACCTGGAGGAGCGTGGCAACAAGCCCCTGGTATTCTACCCCGACGGCTCGCTCACAGCCATCCAGATTGCGGCGGCGCTCATCAGCCGCCAGGCAGATGCACAGTTCCCGCTGCTGGCCCGCAAATGGCTGCAGCTGCTTATCGACGGCACGGAGGATCTTCTGGCGCTGCACCGCTACTGGCTGAATGTCTGCCAGGTGCGCCGGGTGAACGCACTCAAGGAGGGGCGCCACCACCTGCTCACCACCGTGGGCCACGGCGAACCGCAGGAGCTGGTGCTGGCCGTGCTCTGGCCGCTGATTACCCGCACCCCGGTGCACCTCATCGAAAGCCCGCAGGAAACGCTGGATACCACCATCTCCCAGATTGTGGGTGGCGCACACATGCGCCGCATCCTGCTCACCACGATTCCGCCGCGGCAGATTCCGTTCTACGATTTCAGCGGGGCTCCGGCCATTTCCACCCCCAACATGCGCTGGCGCCCCTGCCTGTGCACCCCCATGGGCAACATCATTTCCATGAGCATGTGCCACAGCGTATTCAAGATGAGCGACGGCACCATCCAGCTGGGCGTGCGTCCGCGCACGCGTGGTCTGCTGCTGCCGGGCTACCGTGTTGAATCTGCGGCAGAGGGCTCCAACGCCACCATCAGCGCCCCGTCCCTGCGCACGGAATACACCCTGCCCTCGCACATTTACCTGGATGAGAGCGGCTTCCTGGCCGAGCTCTCCTGAGGCTGATATCATTTACGGCTGCCTGAAACGGCAGCCGTTTTTCGTTTATCCGGTAAATGGGGATATGGCGAGGCCGCAATTCTGTCGGAACACGGGACTTTAGTCCCGGGAAAGATAAACGGTGAAGAACTAAAGTCCCTCGCTCCGAATAAAAGCAGCGCTTCTACAAATCACCATCTGGCGGGTTGTTCGGAAAATCCGCTTCCTCTTTTTTACAGCTCCCGGCCAAAGACACCGGAGGAACGCCCGCTTGATTCCAGAATACGCAGACGCGCGGCCGGCAGCACCGTACGCGGCAAGGGAGCGTATTTCATGCGATCGCGGAAATAGTCCACAGCGCTCTGAGAGATGGCAAAAATCCGGGAGAAGCCCATTTCACGGGCTTTATCTTCCACAAAGCGGCACATAGCCTTGCCGTAGCCGCGCCCTTCGTAATTCTTCTTGATGAAAAGGCAGCCAAGTTCTGCGCAGGAATCCTCTGGGAACGGGTACAGTGCAACGCAGCCCACAATGGTATCATCCAGCGTGTAGACATAGTAGCTCTGCAAATGCTCGCAGATGCTCTCATAATCCCGGTGCACCAGTTTGGCATCTGCAATGCTGCGGGCAATCATGGAAAGCAGCTCCGGAATATCCTCCTCACGCAGCGGGCGGATTTCCCGGTAGGAGTCTGTGTGCACCATGGTGCCCACCCCCTCCTCTGAAAACAATTCATCCAGCAGAACTCCGCGGCGGTAGCCATTCAGCAGGTGCACACGCGGCACTCCAAGGCGACACAGCTCTGCCGCCTTCTGCAGAAGCTCCGGGTGGGTGCATTCTGTAAGCTGCATGGCAACCTCACGCTCCGGCACGGAGAATATTGGCTGGCCATCGCGCGTGGGCACCCCCGACTCCAGCAGGCAGATATATTTAGCCGCACCCAGCTCCTGCGCCAGGCTCACGCTGGCAGCATCAAATGGCCCTGCACAGCCAGAGGCTACAATAGCCACCTGACGGCGCTCCACAATCTCGCGCACTCGGGCCACTGCAGGGGCTCCTTCTGTAAGCGCCAGAGCAGCCAGGGCGGCGTGCATTTCGCACTCGCCGGCACGGTGGGCCAGAGCGGCAGCATCTCCCCCCTCTGCCACCAGCACCAGGCGCACGCCTACTTCATGCAGGGCATCTGCATCCAGCAGCGCATCTACCAGCTCATCAGCCCGCAGCAGACCCGCAGCCACATGAACCACGAACAGACGCCCGCAGAAATAAGGCACATACTCCAGCGCAGAACGGACATTCATGACAGCTCAAACCTGTTTTACCGGAATATGTGCCTTGTTATTTCAGGATTCAGGCCTTATCCTTCTCGGCTCCCGCAAAGAACTGGGGCACGTAGCCGGAATCTACAGAACCCACCGTCAGCCCATCCTCATCATCCTGGAGGGGCATATCACCGGTATCCTTCACAATGTAGGACTCCTTATCGGCAGACGGCTTAAGCTTGAAGCTCACCTTTTTCTTGGGAAGCGTTATCTTCTTCTCATTAAAGGGCACAGCCTGCTCCAGCGCTCCGCTCACGGATTCACCGTACATTTCCGGTTCAATGTCATCAGAGGCAGCGGCATCATCCTCGAACGAGGGGAGCGGCGCAGGTTCCAGTCCGGCAGCGCGCTGGCGCTCGTGAATCATCTGCAGCTGCTCACGCAGCACAGAAAGCAGGTCACCATTGCCCAGGATGTCGGTCACATCAGACTCCTCTTCCTCGGCGCTGCTGGTGGGCAGACTGGCCAGGAAATCCTCGAACGCAGAGAGGTTCGTGGTGCTGCGGAACATGCCGTTGAGAATCTCATAGTCGATGTTCTGCATCAGGCTCTCGAAAATGCTGTAAGCCTCGCGCTTGTATTCCACGAGCGGGTCACGCTGACCCTGGGCACGCAGGCGCACACCCTCACGCAGGGCATCCATATCCGTCAGGTGCTTCTGCCAGAGTTTGTCGATGGCCTGGAGCATGATGGAACGCTCCATCTGATCAATGCGGTCGGGGCGCTCACCAGCCACCTTCTTCTCATACATCTCCTTCACACGGGCCACAATGTGCTCAGCCACTTCCTCGGGGGTCTTGCCCTGCAGGTCGGATTCCTTCTCGCTCCAGCCCATGGGGAAAGTAGAGTTAATCCACTGCAGGAGGTCGGTGTAGCGGAAAGCGCCGGTTTCATCCTCGTTCAGGTAGAGTTCGCACTTGTTGCTGGTGCCGGTCACCAGGCACTCGTAAATCATCTCGCGGGGATCCTCGCACAGCAGAGCATCGTTGCGCATGGCGTATACAATCATACGCTGCTGGTTCATCACGTCATCGTAGTCCAGCACATGCTTACGCCACATATAGTTGCGCTGCTCCACACGCTTCTGCGCACCTTCGATAATGCGGTTCATGAGCGTGTTCTCCACGGCCTCACCCTCCTGCATACCGAAGCGGTCCATCATCTTGGTCATGCGCTCGCTACCGCCGAAATTGCGCATCAAATCGTCCTCGAAGGAGAGGAAGAACTGCGAGCCACCGGGGTCACCCTGGCGGGAGCAGCGGCCACGCAGCTGACGGTCGATACGGCGGGATTCATAGCGCTCTGTACCCAGTACAAAGAGGCCACCCAGCTCTGCCACACCTGCACCCAGCTTGATGTCGGTACCACGGCCAGCCATGTTGGTGGACACCGTCACGGCGCCACGCTGACCGGCACGAGCCACGATTTCAGCCTCGCGCTGGTGGTTCTTGGCATTCAGCACCTCATGCGGCACCTTGGCAAAACTCAGCATGCGGGAAAGTGTCTCAGAGGCCTCCACACTGGCAGTACCCACCAGCACAGGCTGCCCCTTCTTGTGCAGCTCCACAATCTTGCCCACCACGGCGTTGAACTTCTCGCGACGGCTGCGGAAAATGAGATCGTTCTGGTCCTCGCGGATGCAGGGGCGATTGGTCGGGATAGGCAGCACATCCAGCTTGTAGATATCATGGAACTCAGCGGCCTCCGTCTCGGCCGTACCAGTCATACCAGCCAGGCGGGAGTACAGGCGGAAGTAGTTCTGGATGGTGATGGTGGCGTAGGTCATGTTCTCGGCCTCAACCTCCACGCCTTCCTTGGCTTCCACAGCCTGGTGCAGACCCTCGCTCCAGCGGCGGCCCGGCATCTCGCGGCCCGTGTTCTGGTCGATGATGACAATCTTGTTGTCCTTCACCACGTACTCCACGTCCTTTTCGTAGATGGTGTAGGCCTTGAGCAGCTGGCTGGTGGTGTGCAGTCGCACGCCGGTTTCATCCAGCCGCTTCATGAGGGCGGTCTTGCGGGCTTCTTTCTCGCGCTCCGTCAGCTTCTCGTCCTCGTCGATGTTCACAAACTCAGTGCCGATATCCGGCAGCACGAAATTCTCCGGGTGACCGGGGCTGATGACCTCGCGCCCCATTTCCATGAGGTCGGCATCGTGCGTCTTCTCATCGATGGTGTAGTAAAGCTCCTCCTTGAGCTTGAAAAGCTCCACCTTGCGCGGGTCCTGATAGAGGAAGAGCTCGTACTTCTCCACCATGCGGCGGTAGTCCGGATCCTGCTGGGAGCGCATGAATGCACGGTTGCGTGGCTGGCCCAGTTTCACCTTGAATAAGCAGCGACCGGCTCGGTCGGCATCACCGGCCTTGGCATACTCCACCGCCTTCTCCATGAGCTCGTTGCACAGAGCCACCTGCTTGCGCACTACATTTTCAATAAGCGGCTTGAGGGTATCGTACTGCTGCTCATGCTCAATGACAGCGGGGCCGGAAATAATGAGCGGTGTGCGGGCTTCGTCGATGAGGATGGAGTCCACCTCGTCGATGATGGCGAAGTAGTGACCGCGCTGCACCTGAGCATCCTTACTGGTTGCCATGCCGTTGTCGCGCAGGTAGTCGAAACCGAATTCGGCGTTGGTACCATAAGTGATATCCTGTGCGTACTGGCGGCGGCGCAGGTCGCTGGGCATCATGCTCTGAATACAGCCGATGGTGAGGCCGAGGAAGGAGAACAGAGCACCCATCCACATGGAGTCACGGCGGGCCAGGTAGTCATTCACCGTTACCACGTGCACACCCATACCGGTAAGAGCATTCAGGTACACCGGCAGCGTGGCTACCAGGGTCTTGCCTTCACCCGTGGCCATTTCGGCAATGAAACCGCGGTGCAGCGCAATGCCGCCGATGAGCTGCACATCGAAGTGCACCATATCCCACTTGATGGGCGTGCCGCATACATCCACCATCTGACCGCAGAGGAGACGAGCACCGCATTTCACCGCAGCAAAAGCCTCAGGCAGAATCGTCTCCAGATACTTGGCACGCAGCTTGGCAAACTTCGGCTCAATCTCTGCCAGAGCCTTCTTACCAGCTTCGATGGACTCCACCGTGGCCTCCACCTTAGGCAGCTTGGGGAATTCAGGGGTCAGGGATTCAAAACGGGCATTCAGCTGAGCGGCATACTGCTCCAACTGCTCCGGGGTAGCAGCCAGAACAATACCACGGGTAGGCAGATCCATGGGTGTGAACCGATGCAGGTGAGCCTGCCATTCGCGGGTCTTGCCCACCAGGAAATCACGGTCCTTCCCCTCCCAGGATTTCTCCAAATCCAGAATCCGGCGCACCACTGGCTTCAACTTACGCACTTCGCGCTGGTTCTTAGAACCCACGATTTTGTTCAGAATCCACTTAATCATAACGAAAAACTTTCAGAAAATATAAGATGACAGCTCACCACACCCGCGCACGCCGCGTGCGGTTCGCGATTGTAGCACAAGCCCCT
>JAZOTV010000082.1:0-42376 GCA_045657815.1 Akkermansia sp. | reverse complement strand
CTCAAGAATTTCTGGGAAAAGAAGGGGGCTGGCCCGTTCTACCTTTCCGAGGGCAGCGCTGACCACCACCTGCGCTTTGTGCCCCGTGGCGTGGCCGTGGGCCTGGACCCTGCCGATAACGCCTGGCAGATGCAGACCGCGCTGCGCGTGGCTCCCGGCGTACCGGTATTCTCCAGCGAGACGTATGCCGGCTGGCTGCGCCACTGGGGCGAGGGTAACTGGACCCCCAGCCGCAACACGCTCAACTCGGTGCGCTGGTATATGCGCGACGGCGTGTCCTTTAATATCTTTGTGCTGCACGGCGGTACGAATTTCGGCCTTACCGCCGGCTCGAACACCAATGGCGACGGCTCCAAGTTCGAGCCTGACCTCACCAGCTATGACTACGGCTCACCCATCGGAGAAAACGGCAATCTCACGAAGGAGTATTTTGAATACCGCGATATCATCAAGGCTGCTCTGCCGGAAGGGGCTGATGTGCCTGAGCCGGTGCAGCCGGTGGCCATGGAGATTCCGGCCTTCACGCCTCGGAAGGTATGCGGATTCCACGAGTTGAAGGCTCCCCACCGCAAGGGAAAATCCAAGAATCCCGAGACGCTGGAGGCCTTGGGGCAGAATCAGGGTATAGCCATTTACAATACCCAGTTGCCTGCAGGTCCCGCCGCGACTTTGCACTGCACTCCGCAGGACTTCGCCCTGGTTTATGTGGATGACCAGTTTATCGGCACCATGGATCGCCGCCTGAACCAGCGCAGTATCGACCTGCCGGAGCGTAAGACGGATGCTGTGCTCAAGATTGTGGTGGATACCTTCGGCCATGTGAATTTCTCCAAGTTCCTGGAGAAAGACCGCAAGGGCCTCATCGGCAAGGTGACATTGGGCGATAAACCGCTGACCGGCTGGCGGGTATCCACCATGGACCTGGAGAATCAGAGCCCCTGCCGTGCCGCACGGGCCAGGGGTACTGAGAAGGGTGCCTACTATCTTGCAGAGGTGGAACTGCAGAATCCCATAGATACCTTCCTGGATATGAAAGACTGGGCGAAGGGCTACGTGTGGGTAAATGGCCACTTGCTGGGTCGCTACTGGAATGTCGGCCCGCAGGAGCGTCTCTATTGCCCCGGGGAATTCCTGAAACAGGGCACCAACACCATCGAGATTCTCGACCTTTTTATGACCACCGACACGCCGCCTGCCATTTCCGGAAAGACGGAGCGCAACATGGAGGTACACAAGGAGACAAAGAGTCTCAATAACCAGTGGTAGTACGGTAGAACAGTACTCTTCTTTCCTCCCTGTGGTTCATGGAATCGAATCACGGGGAGGCTTTTTTCTTACTCCCTCCTCCCGGCTTTGCTGCAGCGGGCAGCTGCTGAAAACAAAGCACCCACCCTGCCATGCGGGCAGGATGGGTGCCAGGAAAAGAGCTGGTAGAGAAAAATCAGGCTTCCTCGGGAGCTGCTTCTTCAGAAGCGGGCTCGTCGGTTCCCTCTTCCTCAGCGTCAATCTCGAGACCCTGCTGCTGGAGCTGTTGCAGAATCTCAGGGGGGAGCTGCTGCAGGGACTGGGTGTTCATCTGGGGCTCCGGGGCCTTGGAGATGGAGTTCAGCGTGATGGTGAAGATGAGCGTGGCGTTGTTGCCGATAACGCCGGGCCCCTGTGCACCGTAGGCCAGATCAGAGGGGATGCAGACTTCCCAGGTGGAGCCAATGGGCATGAGCTTCAGCGCCTCAGAGAAGCCGGGCACCACGCGGTTGATGGGCATGTCGATAGGAGCCTGGCTCTTGTCGAACACCGTGCCATCAATCAGCTTGCCCTCGTAGCTTACGTTGCAGAGTGCATCGGGGCCGTCGGTTTCGGCGTTGTACCTGGCACCCTCACCGGCGGTGATGACGCGGTAGAGCAGGCCGGACTCAGTCTTGGTCACGCCTTCGCCCTTGGCAAATTCCTCCTGGTAAGCTTTACCTGCGGCCAGGTTAGCCTCAGCCTTCACCTGCTCGCGCTGCTGCATGGCCATGACAAAGGTATTCATGCCTGCTTCGATTGCGGCCTGATCCATGCTGGGCTGCTGGCCGGCAAGACTCTCAGAAAGAGCCTGGAAAAAGGTGTCCTTGTCGAAGTCCTCAATGGAGAGGGTGGTGGCACCGGCGGAAACTTCCTGCCCGAAGCGGTAGCCGATGAAGTAGGAGAAAGCTTTCTTGGCCTCCTCGGCAGATACTTCTGCGGGAGCTGCGGGTGCACCGGGGGCTGCAACTGCGGCAGGAGCCTCAGCCGTGGCCATTTCCTCTGCTGCAGGTGCGGGGAGTGCAACTTCCTTATCCTGGGACAGGCAATAGGTGGTGGATGCACCCACAATAGCCAGACCCGCCAGAATCATAATGTACGTCTTCTTCATATATATGATGTACGGTTGTTGTCTATGTCTGTACTATGAATACGGGCCAAAGTCAAGATTCTTGCATGTTCACAGCCTATTGTTGGGTGTCATGGCGCAAACTGTTGGAAAAAAAGGAAGCACCTTCTTTCCTGGGAGAAGGTGCTTCCGGATAGCGATTGGTTCAATTCTCTCTTATTCGTGCTTGAACAGCGGGATGAAGGAAATACCCCAGGATTGGTGCTCTCCGATGTAGGGCTGCTCGATGACGATAGTGTTCTTTCCTTTCTTGAGTTCAAGCTCGGTAGGCTCCTGCACCCACCAGATTTCCTCCGGGTCGAGCGGCGATTCGAAGTTCCAGGCGTTGCCTCCGTGGCTGAATTTGCCGGCGTGGCGGTAGGTTTTCGGGTTGCGCACTTCTGTGCCGTTAATCCAGATGCGGGTGCCGGTCTGGGACCACTCGCCGTTCTTCGGCACGCCGGTCCAGCGGCGGTTAGAGCGGGCAGGGGCATCAAAACCAATCATGAACGGGTGTTTTCCGGCTTTCTTCACGGTGATGGTAGTGCTGGCCAGCACTGTGGCGCCGGGGCGGGCATTCATGAACATACCCAGGTAGCCGGTATCCGGGCGGGTGCGGAAATACAGGTTGGCGCAGTAGGCCTTGCGGGTGTTGGCTGTGTCTCCATCCAGCATGGCTTTGCGGGCTCCTTCCACTGCGTCCTTTGCCAGCGGGTTCGTCACATTCCAAGCCAGGCCGCTTTCGTACCACATCGGGAAATCCTCCTGGGCATAAATGCTCTTGCGGAGTTTCGCCATGCGCTGCTCAAACAGGGAATAGGCCTGGGCGGCCTCGGTATCCGGACCCGGCATATCCAGGGGCAGGGCATCGCCATTGGCTCCGCCGCCAATCCAGGAACGTTCGGCCATGGCCATCATGCCCGGCCACATGGTGCAGAACCCGGGAATCCATTCCTTTTTGTCCACCTTGCCATCCGGCCAGTAGCAGAGAATGGTACCCAGCTTCTTTTCATCGCCCTTGGCAGAGCCGCAGGGACGCATGAAGAAATAGCGGCGCACCAGCATGGCCGGATCCAGCAGGTTGGCATAGCCCATGGTGGAGTCGAATGCGCGGCGGGTGATGCGCTCCGGGTTGATGGACTTATCTGCTGTGTTCGGGCCTTCGCCCCAGCGCTGTTCGATGGAGGTATCTGCCACAGGCAGGTCACGGTTGCTGGCCCACTGCACCGGAATGCGGTCATGCCCCAGCAGCACTTTGGTGACGAGCCCTACGAATTCCGCTGCATTCGGGATGCGCACTTCATCTGCACCGAAATGCACAATCGGGCAGAGGTCTGCCGGTATTTCCTTGCAGAATTCGTGCAGTAGTTTCTCGACAATCTTCATGCCCTCCGGCGTGTGCATCTTGAATCCGAAAGCGCGCTCGAAATAGGCACTGTGCCCCGGCATGTCCAGCTCAGGGATAATGGTTATGCAGCGCTTACGGGCGTAGGCGAACAATTCGCGGATTTCGGCGTAGCTGTATGTGTCATTCTTGTCGCGGGTGCGGTATTTCGGGTCATTCAGCTCCGGGTAGGATTTGCACTGCACATGCCAGGCGGGGTAATCGGTCAGGTGCCAGTGGAAGGTGTTCACCTTCAGGCGGGCTGCCAGGTCGATTTCTTTCTTCAGGCGCTCAATGGTGCGGAAATTGCGACCGCAGTCCTGCATATAGCCGCGGTAGCGGAATGCGGGCCAGTCCTTGATGGTGCAGAGCGGCAGCGCCTTGCGATGATGCACCAGCTGGCGCAGGGTCTGGAGCGCGTAGAAGAAACCGGCCGGGGTATTAGCCTCGATGGTGATGTTCTTCTTCTTAACGCTCAGAATGTAACCTTCTGCCGTTTCTTCGGCGGTAAGTTTCTCACCTGCTTTCTTCAGTACTACATTCAGGGTGCCTTTCTCGCCGCTCTTGATATCGCCCAGCAGTCCCTTCCATGCCACCTTGACAGCCTCTGACGGGTCTCCTTTCAGCTTCCAGCCCTCAGCAGCGGGGAGTTTCAGCTCCTCATTTCCCCAATTTACCTCGCGGGGGAAGGGAATCAGCGCAGAGGGTGCCTGTTTTTCAAGCTTTAAATCATGCGGAGACATCCAGTCTGCGAGAGCGGTGCCCGCGAACATGAATGCCAGAACCAGGGTCAGGATTCGTTTTAACATGCTTGCATCCTAGCAGAAAGCCTGTGCCCATGCAATCAAAAATCCCTGCAACCCAGATAGAAAATCTATATCCTGGCCTATTAGCGCTTGAGTTGCTGTCCTCTATCCGGTAGAATCGTGCCACAGCGATGAACTCGAAACGTACTTTTCAAGAAATCTGCCTGCGCCTGTTCTGCCTTCTTCTTGGTTTGTTCCTGCTGGCTCAGGGTATTGCTTTTACTGTGCTTGCTGATTTAGGCACGGATGCCATTACCAGCCCTGCGCTGGTATGCCACCTGGTGCTGGGCGATGTACCGGGCGGCATGGGGTACAGTTTCTTCACGCTGGGGCGTCTCCTTATCTGCGTGCATGTGCTGCTGGTGTTGCTGCAGATTCTGCTGCTGCGCCGCCGGTACAAGCCAGTGCAGCTGCTGCAGGTGGTGATGGCGTTTGTTCTGGGTGGCATGCTGGATTTCTGCCTGAGCTATACAAGCCTTCTGCCCGCAGACAACTATATCTACTCCCTGGTTTATACTGTCGTGGGCTGCGTGATATGTGCATTCGGTATCTTTACATACGTGAAGGCCGATATGGTGCCCCTTTCCGCCGAGGGGTTCTGCCTGGCGCTGAGCCGTACTTTCTCCTGGCGTTTCAGCCGTGTGAAGGTGGGGGTGGATTGCTCGATGCTTGCCATTGCCGCG
Source organism: Akkermansia sp. (assembly GCA_045657815.1). Lineage (GTDB taxonomy): Bacteria > Verrucomicrobiota > Verrucomicrobiia > Verrucomicrobiales > Akkermansiaceae > Akkermansia. The sequence goes on along the minus strand of JAZOTV010000082.1, from coordinate 37,111 downwards.
GTGCTCTCGCTGATTGTCTGGGGTGAAGTGGTCGGTGTGCGCGAAGGATCGCTGATTTGCGCCGTGAGCACGGGTTTCATCATCGGGTGGTTCTTCAAGGTGTGCCCGCTCTGGGATAAGTTGTTTGCCAGGGTGCGGGGGAATGCTGCCGGCGATGGCCCGGAATTGTCTTAAAAACGGAACCAGCCGACGGCTCCGGGGAAATATTGCAAGGATAAGAGCTTGCTTTTCCGCTTCTGGTGGTGTACCCTGTGGCATCGGTCCCTAATGATTAGAATTTACACTGAACGTTGTTATGGATATCAAGACTCTTTATACCGCCGAACAGATTCAGGAAGCTGTGCGCTGCGTGGCCAAGGAAATTGAAGCCTGCTTTGGCGACAAAGAACCCGTTGTGGCTCTTTGCCTGCTCAACGGAGCCATCTGGTATGCGGCAGACCTGCTGCGCTGCCTGCCTCCGAATTTCGAGCTGGCCACCATTCGTATCTCCAGCTACACCGGTACAGAAAGCACGGGCAAGCTCAAGTGGCATAATGCTCTGCCGGATTGCGCCGGTAAGAATGTGCTGGTGATTGATGATGTGCTGGATACCGGGCTTACCATGAAGGAGGTGAGCGACGCATTGTATGAAAACGGGGCCGTGAATGTGGCTGCCACGGTGGCCATCAATAAGAATGCCCGCCGTGCTTTCGATTGCGAACGTATCTTCTGCGCTCTTCATTGTGATGACTATTTCCTGGTAGGTTACGGCCTTGATTATAACGGCAAGTACCGCAATCTGCCCTACATCGGCTATATCGAGGCCTGATTCGTACCAGAACCAGTTTTTATGGCATCCGGCGTTCTCCGCGAGACTGCCGGATGTATTGTTTTGAGGGTCTGCGTGTGAAATGAACGCAAAACGCAGAATATCTGTTTCCTTTAGGCTTGAAAAGTGCAGAAAAGAGTGTATACTACGCGCGTGCCCCGGGCACATGAATCATCCTGTAAACTAATCGTTCATGAACATGAATAATCCCAGAGTAGCTATCGTGGGCGCCACCGGTGCGGTGGGCGTCGAGATTCTTTCCTGCCTTGAGACTCGCAATTTCCCGCTGGCCTCGCTTAAACTTCTGGCTTCTCATCGTTCTGCTGGTAAACAGGTTGCCTTCCGCGGCGAGATGTTGACTGTGCAGGAGCTTACGGCTGATTCCTTCGGCGATGTGGATATTGCCCTCTTTGCCGCCGGTGGTGATATTTCCCGTGAGTTCGCCCCCATCGCCGGTGCCGCCGGTTGCGTGGTGGTGGATAACTCCTCCGCTTTCCGTCAGGATGCCGATGTGCCGCTGGTAGTGCCTGAAATCAACGGTGATGCCGCTTTCAACCACCCCCGCAACATCATTGCCAACCCGAATTGCACCACCATCATCACACTGATGGCCCTGTACCCCCTGCACCTGAAGTATGGCCTGAAGACCATTGTGGCCAGCAGCTACCAGGCTGTTTCCGGTAGCGGGCAGCATGGTATCACTGAGCTGGAGAACCAGGTGCGTGCCATTGTGGATGGTCACCCCGTGGAAATCAAGACCTACCCCCGCCAGATTGCCTTCAACGTGCTGCCCCAGATTGACAAGTTTGCCGATAATGGTTACACGAAGGAAGAGCTTAAGATGCTCAACGAAGGCCGCAAGATTATGGGCCTGCCGGAGCTGAACGTGACCTGCACCTGTGTGCGTGTACCTGTGTACCGCAGCCACTCCATCTCCTGCATAGCTCAGTTTGAGAAGCCGGTGGATGTGGAAGGTGCCCGCGGTTGCTTCGATGGCATGCCTGGCGTGGAGCTCATGGACGATGTGGCTAACAACGTGTGGCCCACCCCGCTGGATTCCACCAATGGTGACACCTGCTATGTAGGCCGTATCCGCAAGGATATTGCTATCGACAACGCCCTGAATCTCTGGGTTGTGGGTGACCAGGTGCGCAAGGGCGCCGCCCTGAATGCCGTGCAGATTGCCGAGCTGCTGGTGAAGGGTAAGTAACACTCGTTTTTGTCATGGATATCAAGACGCTCATCAAGGAAACGGCGGCGAAGGTTGAGGCTCGTCTGAATGAGCTGCTGCCCGGCGAGGATATTGCCCCGAGCACTATTCACAAGGCCATGCGTTACAGCATTTTTGCCGGCGGTAAGCGCATTCGCCCGCTGCTGTGCCTGGAGGCTGCTAAGGCTTGTGGTGGTTCTGAGGAAGCCGCGCTGGATGCCGCCTGCGCACTGGAGGCGCTGCATACGTACACCCTTATTCATGATGACCTGCCTTGCATGGATAATGATGACCTGCGCCGCGGGCGTCCCACGAATCACAAGGTGTTCGGCGAGGGAATTGCAGTGTTGGCTGGTGATGCTCTGCTGACAGAGGTGTTTGCCATGCTGGCACGTGTGCCGGCCAATGAGCGCTACGATGCCGCGGACTATGTGGCCGAAATGGCCTACCGCACCGGCAGCCGCCACCTGGTGGGTGGCCAGGTGCTGGATCTGGAAGGGGAGGGGCGTGACCTGACCGTGGAGGAATTGCGCGCCATTCATCATGGCAAAACTTCCGCCCTCATTATTGCCTCTGTGCGCCTGGGTGGCATGTCTGCCGGCTGCACTCCGGAGCAGCTGGATGCCCTCACGGAATATGGCCGCTCACTGGGGCTTGCGTTCCAGATTATTGACGATATTCTGGATGTGACCTCCACCCCGGAAGTGCTTGGGAAGAGCATCGGCAAGGATGCCAAGGTGCAGAAGGCTACTTATCCTGCTCTGGTGGGTATTGAGAATGCCCGCGCGGAGGCTCGTGAGCTCACCGCTGCCGCCCGCGCTGCGCTGGATGTGTTCTCTGACCGCCGCCGCGAGAATCTGCTCGCTATCAATGATTACCTGCTCAAGCGGGATTATTGATGCAATGGTCCATTTTTAATTGCGGAGCTGCCGGAATCAACACCGGCAGCTCCTTTGCTTAAAAATATGTTGCGGTCAGAATATTGACTTGTGCACGGGTGGAAATTCGTGTAGAATTGCGCCTGCAAATGACAGGAAAACCGCTTCAGCTTGGCCTTGCAGGGCTTGGAACCGTGGGTACGGGTGTTTATGAGACCCTGTGCCGGAATCATGAATTGCTTGAGGCGCGCGCGCAGATGCGCTACGCCGTGAAGAAGGTGGCCGTGCGCGATATGTCGCGTGTGCGCGATGTTGTCATTGATGCTGAGATGCTGACCAATGACTGGCGGGAGCTGGTGGCAGATCCTGAAATTGATATTATTATCGAGCTGATAGGTGGTACAACTGAGGCTTATGAACTGGTAACCAGCGCATTGAATGCTGGAAAGCCTGTGGTGACGGGTAACAAGGCCTTGCTGGCTGAATACGGCAGCGAGCTCTTCATGCTTTCTGCCCAGCAGGGAGTGCCCCTGTATTTCGAGGCTTCGTGCGGCGGTGGTATCCCTATTATTCAGAGCTTGCAGAATTCTCTCATCTGCAATAATGTGGAGAGTATTGCCGGAATTATCAACGGCACCAGTAATTACATTCTTTCCTCCATGGAGCGCAAGGGCGTTTCTTTTGAAACGGCGCTTTCCCGTGCTCAGGCCAAGGGCTTTGCAGAGGCTGACCCCACGCTCGATATCAACGGCTGGGATGCAGCCCATAAGGCGCTTATTCTGGCCATGCTTGCATATGGAACTCCGATTTCGACGGATCGCATCTCTGTGTATGGTATTGAGCGCGTGACCGCATCGGATTTCCGCTTTGCGCACCAGATGGGCTACACCATTAAGTTGCTGGTGGTTATCAAACACCACGCAGAGACTGATGCGCTGGAACTGCGTGTGCAGCCCAGCTTTGTGCCGCGGGAGCACCTGCTGGCCAATGTGAATGGGGTGTTCAATGCCATTGCCGTGAAGGGTGACATTGTAGGCGAGACTATTTTCTACGGGCGCGGTGCCGGCAAGAACCCGACGGCCAGTGCTGTCATAGGTGATATTGTAATGGCCATGCGAGATCTGCACCACCCGGAATTCCACACCGGATTCCACCCGTACACCAAGACTCTGGAAATCATGCCGCAGGAGGACACGGTGACGCCGTATTATGTGCGTTTCCTGGTGCCTAGCCGCCGCTCCGGCGTCATCGCCTCCATCGCGCAGGTGCTGGCTAAGTACGATATCAGCATTTCTTCCACATATTCAACGCCGCATGAGGATGATGAATCCGAAAATGTGGAGAATGATCTTGTGTTCACCCTGCACGCATGCCCGTGGGGCAGGCTCAAGACCGCCCTCCGGGAAATTGTGGACGGCGGGTGTATTGCTCCGCATCCGGCAGTGTTCCGTATCGAAACCTTCAACTCATAAGACCAACCGACCATGGCACTCATAGTACAGAAATACGGTGGCTCCTCCGTGGGCACCATTGATCGTATCCGCAATGTAGCCCGCAGACTTATCGAAGTCAAGAAAGAGGGCAATAAAATCATGGCGGTTATCTCTGCCATGAGCGGCGTAACAGACAGCCTCATCGGCCTTGCTCACCAGGTAATGGATAACCCGCCGGAGCGTGAGCTGGATATGCTGCTGGCCACGGGTGAACAGCAGAGCATTGCGCTGCTTTGCATGGCAATCACCGAAATGGGGTACAAAGCCATGAGCTTTACCGGCCAGCAGGCCGGTGTGTGCACCTATGGCTCCCACACGCGTGGCCGTATTCACTCCATTGACCCCGCCCGCGTGGTGAAGGCGCTGGAAGATGACTACATTGTGGTGTGTGCTGGTTTCCAGGGTGTGACCGAGGACGGCACCATTCATACCCTCGGGCGCGGCGGTTCTGACCTCTCTGCCATTGCCATGGCAGCTGCGGTAAATGCTGATTTGTGCCAGATTTTTACCGATGTGGACGGTGTATACACCTGTGATCCGCGCGTGGTGAAAGATGCGCGCAAGATTTCCGTACTTTCCTATGAAGAGATGCTGGAAATGGCCTCCAGCGGTTCCAAGGTCATGCAGGCACGCTCTGTTGAATTCGCTAAGAAATTCGGTGTCGTGTTTGAAGTCCGCAATTCCATGAACAATAATCCCGGTACTATCGTGCAAGAAGAAACTTCCGCTATGGAGTCCCTCGCCGTGCGAGGGGTCTCAATCGAACGCAACCAGGCCCGTGTCACTGTTTCGGGCATCACCGCCCCTGTGGCCTATACGGCTGTTATTCTCTCCGCTCTTTCTGATGCAGAGATTAATGTGGACATGATTGTGGCCAATACTGCCCATGATGGTCAGGCCCGTCAGTCCTTCACCATGAACATGAATGACCTGGGTGCTGCCCAGGCAGCTCTTAAGTCTGTGCTGCCGAAGCTGGGTGAAACCGCTCGGCTGGAGACAGAGGCCGGGCTTGCCAAGCTTTCTGTGGTGGGCGTGGGCATGCGCTCTCATACGGGCGTGGCTGCCACCATGTTCCAGGCTCTGGCAGATGCCGGTATTGCAACGGGTATGATTGCTACCTCTGAAATCCGTATTTCCACCACGGTGGAGGCAGGTGACATTGAGCAGGCAGCCCGTGTGGTACACAGCGCTTTCCATCTTGACCAGGTGAATGCCTGATGCGGAACCGGTAGTGATGGAACAGGAGAAAACCGCAGAACCCTCCACCCAGTCCGTGGTGGAGGAGGCGCTCGAATTCCGCCCTTGGGTGAAGTGGTGTGGGCTTGGTCTGGCCGGGCTTGCTTCGCTTGGCTTTTTTCTGGGAACTTATTACATAGGTCGCTCACAGGGTGAGGCAGCCGGGTTTAACAAGGCTACCTGTTCCGGCATGGTGCATAAGTCGCTCAACGAGGCGGCTTCGCAGAATGTGCTCAACTTCATGCGCCTGGCTTCTGCCGGGGAGGAGGAACTGCAGAAGGCCGCCATGGACACCCAGACTGCCTTTGGCTGGATTCAGGAGCCGGAAGTGCGGCAGGAGGCAGAGTGGTGCCTGGCAGATGCGCTGCTGGAGCGTGGCAAGGCAGAGGCTGCGGTTTATGTTCTTAATCCGCTTTTCAAGCAGGTGCCGCACAGCATCGAGTGGGCCTGCCGAGCGCTGCAGGCGGGGCATGTGCTGACCAATGCTCAGTTATACGCGGAGGCTGCTGCTTTTTACAAGCTGGCTGCTGACTATTTTGCCGAAAACAAGCAGGAAGGCTGGCGCCTGGAAGCGATGGGTCAGCTGATTGCTCTGGCTGCCTGTGCTCCGCGGGATGCTGCTACCTCTCTGGCTGCGTTCGAAACGCTGCTGGAGCAGCTCGCTGGTTCCGACGAGGGCTCCTGCCAGCTGCGTTCCATGGCCCTGGTGCACATGGCTGAGCTATATCGCGCTTCCGGTGATGATGCCCAGGCTGAGGAAAAGTTCCGCGCCGCGCTGGCAGAGGTAGAGAACCTGCGCACTGTCCGCCCGGAGGGTGCCGTAAGCCGCGGTACTGCCTTACTGGCTCTGGGTGATGCGGCAGCTGCCGAACCGATGTTGCGCATGGCGGAAAATAACCCTGGCAACAGCTTGGCGGATGTGTCAACCCGGCTTCTGGCGCTGCGCCAGCTTGCCGTTATTGAGCAGCAGCGTGGCCACCAGGTCACGGCGCTTGCTCTGCTGCACCGGACTCAGGGCATGGCAGAGGGGCGGGTGTTGCGTGGCAACTCTTTCTGGCCGTGCCTGTATGATCAGCGCGGGTGGATGCACTTCATGGCGCAGAACTTCCAGACCGCTCTGCTGGATTTCAATGCAGCGCTGGCAGGTGCACAACCTGCGCTTCTGAAGATTCAGCCGTTGGAGGGCGCAGCCCGTTGTTATCTGGAGCTGGGGCGTATCCAGGAAGCGCTTCCTCTGTTGGAAGAATGCCTGAAACTGCAGCAGGAGTGTGCTGCGGGAGATTCCGCTTCCATAGGCCGTGTGAATCTGCTGCTTGGCCAGGTTCATGATCAGCAGGGCAGAGTTGCAGAGGCCGAGGCCGCTTACGCCATAGCCATGGAGAAACTTCCTGCCGATGTGCCGGAGGAGCAGGAAAACCGCCTGACTGCCATGCTGGGCCGGGCCTATGCTCTCACAGAATTGCAGCGTTGGGCTGATGCCTACTCCGTGTGGCAGCAGGTGCAGCCTATGGTGGAGGACCAGTTCGACCGCCGCGAAGAGGTGCGCAATCAACTCCGCCGTATAAAACCCCTTATTCCCGCTGTCCCGCCTGCAGCTGAACCTGAGCCGGCTCAGCCCTGATTCTTGTTAACCTTTGAATTATTTTCAGAATTATGAACCGCCGATATCGTCCGCCTCGCAAGAAGAGTAACCACACTGTGCCGTTGATTGCCGCAGGCCTGACTCTTGGTGCACTGGCGCTCTGGGGGCTCTTTGCCAAGGGACAGGATATTATTCTCTTTTTCAAGGGGGAGACCATCGTGGTGGCCAGTAATGAGGAGGCTAACAACAACCTTTCCCGCCTTCTTGCTGATTTATCCGGAGATAAATCACGCCTGCTGGAGTTGGCGGAAAATTCCCGCGCCCGGCTGGGGTGGATTACAAATGCTGACACGCAGCGCCAGTTCCGCTGGTTTCTGATGAGCCGCCTGGTGGACAAGGGCCAGTGGCAGGAAGCCATGCGCATTCTGCCGGAGGTTGAGTCGCTTGCTCCTGTGGAGGGGCTGGACCGCCTGGCTGTGGCGGCAGCGGAGCATGGTGATTACGAATTGCAGCTTCGCCTGGATAAGGGATTGCAGGACAAATTGGTCCATTCCCCGGAGCACACGGAATTGCTTTTGCGCTCCATTCGCCGCTCTGCAGAAACCTGTATCCGCATGCAGAATAATGACGAGGCGGTGAAGGCGATTGCCCGCCTGGATGCCCCGAATGTGCTGGCCCGGCTGCGCGCTCCTGAGCTGGCGGCTGAGGCCGCCGCGCTTCAGATGATGCGCGCCAATGTCTGCGCGGTGAAGGAACCAGTATTGCAGATGACGCGTAATATTCTGGAGCAGGCCAACTGGCCACTGTGCCCGGCTACATCTCAGCTCATGATTGAGGAGGTGACCACTGCGCTGCGCGATAATCCGAACCTGCCGCAGCATACTCTGCGAGAGATTGAGGAGAAGCTGTTGCGCTGCCTGGAGGCCATGCTGGCCTATCCGGATAAGGAACGCAGGCTGCCGCAGTGTTATCTGCTGCTGGGTGAGCTGCGCCACCGCCTGGGGAACCACGAGGGATGCGCCCAGGCGCTTACTCTGGCATCTGCCTTTGCCGAGGGCTATGGACAGATGACTCCGGAACTTCAGACCCGCATTGCCCGCATCCGCTCTCGCGCCAATGAGGCCCGTGGCAACACCCAGGACGCTGTGCGCGATTATCGTTACCTGCTCGATTTTGAGAAAGACCCGGCAGAGATTATGCGCGTGCTCACCTACCTGGCCACTCATACGGATGGCGAGGAGAAGATTCAGCTGCTGACCCGCAGCTGGGACATGATGCAGAAGAACCCGGAACTGGTTAAGAAGGATTCTGATTTCCGCTCCCGCACCGCCCATGAGCTGGCAGATTATTATACTGCCAGGCAGGATTACGCCAATGCTCTCAAATGGGTACAGGAATGCACCCGTATGGTGGAGGAGCAAAACCCGGATCTGACCACCGGCAAGACCCTGCGGGCCCGCCTGAATCTGGCACTTGCCCAGCGCAAGGCTAATCAGGACATACCTTGTTTCCGCACACTTCGCACCATTCAGAGCAGTATTGACCAGATGAGCGAAGAAGATAAGGCGCGTATGGAACAGGCAGAGCAGGGGCTTTACCGCACAACCATGCGGGAGCTGGCGCGCACCTGCCTGCTGCTTGGCGATAAGACAACCGCCAAGGCTTTTGCTCGCAAAATCCGCGAGGAGCTTCCGGAAAAGGTGCGCTGATATCTGCCTGAGGTCTGCAAATCCTTCTCCACCCTCAAAAAAAACTGAAGAGCCATGGCTTCGATGCAGAAAAAAAGCCTCATTGCAACCGCAGCGATTTTCTGCTGCCGCTTCACCGGGTTGTTGCGTGAGATTGTGTACACCTCGTTGTTTGGTGCCACGGGAGCGCTGGATGCATTCCTGACGGCATTCCGGGTGCCGAACATGCTGCGGGATATGTTTGCGGAAGGGGCTCTTTCGCAGAGTTTCACCAGCACCATGAGCAAGGTGGAGAAGCAGCAGGGCGCTGGTGCTGCCTGGGGGCTGGCTCACCGCGTGAGCTCCCAGCTGGTTTCGCTCATGATCTGCATTGTCTCCATTGGTATTCTGCTGGCTGGCGTGTTTATGCAACAGCTGTATCCGGAGCGTGCCCGCGTGGTGATTCATACCCCCTGGGGGGCTCCTTCCATGGTGTGCGCTGATGCTGCTTTCAGAGGATTCCGCACCACGGTAGACGGCACGAAGGAAGCCTTGTTCACGGCAAATGAGCAAGTTCGCGGCCTTACAGAGGAATCCTGCATCCGGGTATCTCTGCTGGAGAAACTGGAGCATGGGCAGACTCTGGTGCTGACCACGGCTCCTGCCGGTGAGGCTCCCGCTGGTGTCACGCGCCTGGAAGCACGCAGTTTTATGGGGCTTGCCACAGACTTGTGCCGTATCATCTGGCCTTTCATTCTGCTGGCTTCTGTTTCGGCCCTCTGCATGGGTGCTCTTAATGTGTTCGGTATTTTCGGGCTGCCGAATCTGGCCAGTGCTGCGTTTAATCTGACCACTGTGGCCGTGGGTGCGTTGATTGGCTGGTTCATAGACCCCTCTTTCGGGCCGGAGGCTCTTTATGGTTTCGCCATTGCAGTGGTGTGTGGTGGTGCGGCGCAGGTGCTGGTTCAGTATCCGAAACTGCGCAGCCTGGGATTCCGCCCCCGCTGGGATATCGGTTTGAAATGGAGCGGTGGCAGACTTGTTTTTACGGATGAAGCAACGCGCCGGGTGTGGATGCTTATGCTCCCTGGTATGATTGCTGCGGGTATCACCCAGACGAATATCTTTATTAACACAGCCTTTGCTCTGTACCTGAAACCCGGTTCGGTGACGGCACTCTCCAGTGCCTTTCATCTCTGGCAGCTGCCGGTAGCGCTCTTTGGTGTGGCTGTTGGTATGGTGGTGCTGCCCACTGTGTCGCGCATGACTCTGGCTGGCGGTAATGCCGGGGCAGAGATTTCTGAGCACCTGGCCAAGGCGCTGCGGTTCATGTGTCTGTTTGCCGTACCTGCGGCAATTTTCCTGAGCCTGTGGGGTGAGCAGATTGTAAGTGTATTCTACCAGCGCGGCAGATTCGATGCCGATGCGGCGCGGTTCACGGGTGATGTGCTGGCTGCTTATTCGCTGGGCTTGCTTGCGTATGCCGGCATGAAGGTGCTGCAGCCCGTGTTCCTGGCGCTGGAGAAGCCCTGGGCTCCTGCAGGCCTGGCGCTGGTGGCCTTCTGCATATCCGTGGGGTGCAATTACACATTTGTACACGTGTTCCATTTGCAGGCCATGTATCTGGCGCTGACTACCTCCATTGTCACGACTCTGAACTTTGTATTCTACTTCCTCTACATTCGCCACCTGCTGGGGGGAATGGCCTGCCATATCCTGTTGCCGGGTGTGCTGCGGATTGTTGCCGCCGGGGCTGTGCTGGCCGCTTGTTGCTGGGCTCTGGGGTATTTCTGTTTCGGTGAATTCACCAGTTGGAATTTCCTGGCTCGTTTTGGTGCTCTGGCGGCAGCCGGTGTGCTGGGGGCTGGCGTGTATGCTGCTGCCTGCATGGTGTTCCGGGTGCCTGAATTGCAGATGCTCACTGCGCGCTTACGGCGCCGCTGATTAAAGGGATAAAAAAAAGTTTTTGCAATTTTCAAATAAATCTCCTTTCCTCGCACGCTTCTTCAGTACAATAACCCATTTTTGTTACCATGAAGAAAGTGATGAAGAATCTGTTTGCCGCCGCTTGTGTGGTAGTTTTCGTAGCTGCCGCCGGGAAGGCTGAAGCTGCTGTTCACGTGAACGTTTCTGTCGGGGCTCCGGTAGTGCCTGCGCCTGTTGTAGTGCATCCTGCTCCCGTTGTTGTGCCGCCCGCGCCGGTGGTGGTTCAGCCGTGCTGCCCGCCTGCGCCGCCTGTGCATTGCCATCATCCGCATTCCCATCCGCATCTGCGCCACAGCGCCCACAGGCCTCCGCGCCCGGCTTCGCACGCCCACCGGGTTCCGCGCCATGGGCATAATGCTCCGCGTCCAGGCCGTCGCTGAAAAGCGGCAGCCGTAAAATTGGGTCAGCACTAGAGATTATCCTTGCAGTCCGTGGTGATTATGGCATAATTCCCGCGCGATATGTTGAATCAGGAAGTAATCACAGAGGCTGAGACTGCAGCCATACAGATCCCCGCTGGTAACGCAGTATTGTTACCGGAGGGGTCTCGTATTTATGTCACACAGATGCTGGGTAACTCCATTACCGCCGCCACGGATGTAGGTCTGGTTCGCATAACGCGCGAGGAGGCTGCCCGCGCCGGGATTATTGCTGAATCCCAGGTAGTGCAGGAGAGTGATGAGAACCTGACGCTGGAAGAACGAGTCTGGAAGGTGCTGGGCAATATCTATGACCCGGAAATACCGGTTGATATCGTGAATCTGGGGCTCATATACGGCGTGGAAATCATTCCGCAGAAGGAGGACGGCTGCCATGTGAGCGTGCAGATGACCCTCACTGCCCCCGGTTGCGGTATGGGCCCGCATATCATGGCTGAGGCCGAGATGGGGATTGCCGCGCTGGAGGGAGTGAAAAGTGTGGATATCGAATTTGTCTGGGATCCGCCGTGGAACCAGGGCATGATGACTGAGGAAGCCCGCATGCAGCTAGGCCTGGAATAAGGGATGGGTAAGGTTACTTTAGAGCTGACAGAGAGTGAGATGCGTGACCTGGCAGAGGTGTGCGCTATGTCACTGACTGTTCTGGGGCAGGCCTTGCCTGATGGCCGCAATGCACGCGCAGACCACTGGCACAAGCTGCTGGTGGAGATTGTGAAAGCAGGGCGCACAGTGCCCGGCATTGCGCGGGATATGGAACTGAACCCGGATTGCGGTTACTGGTTCTTTAAGCGGCCCTATATTGATAGTGCTTTTTATTCTGATGTGCTGGATGAATACCGCGATGCTGTTTTCTGGGAGGAACTGGTGGCGCGGTTAGCCGGCCGGGCCCTGGCTGAGTATTACGGCCAGGAGGCGGTGGAAGAGATGAGCCCGGAGGACCGGGCCGCGCAGACTGCGGCCATGACTAAGGCTTTGTGGAATGAGGTGACTCACCATGGGCTGGATCGCCTTATGTTCATGCTAGGCCCCGAGGATAGTTGAATGAAAGAGCCGCACCTGATTACCGGTGCGGCTTTCTTAATGCTTATTCTGCAAGCAGCTCGTCCACGCTTATGTCTGCGGAGCAGGCGGAGGGCTGGTCGCAGCTGCTCCGGTAGCAGGGGTGGCAAGGCGTATGCCGGAACACCACTTTGTGGCCTTCTCCCGGTGGTGCATAGGCGGTGGCCAGTCTGCTGCTCATGATGACATGGCAGCGGCAGTTTGCCAGGGCTGCCAGCTGGGGGAGCAGGCCATCCACTGCATACAGCCTGCAGTTCGGCCCCAGTATTCCGGCTACGTGTTCGGGCTGGGTAATGGTGCAGGGAATGCCGAGTTCAGCAGCCATGGCTGCGGCGGCAGCTTCGTCCTTTTTTAAAGCCAGCAGGCTTGCATGGCCGCCCAGCCTGGCGATAAGCTCTTTCCATTTCTCCACTGGCCAGCTGTCGGCCTGTCCCAGTGTGGAAAAGGGTGCAATATAGATGCCCGATGCATCGGCTGAGCCGTCGGCCTTTGTTGCATAGGGCTGTCCGGAGAGTGTGATATGGCAGGAAGCGAGGTACAGGTAGTCCTCCATGCGGTGCTGTGGCTTCTGGCCGCAGGGAAGTGTGCATTTTGTCCGCAGCTTCCTGCTGAGCGGGTTGCTGGTGAATCCGCTGGTGTAAATGGGCATAAGCCCTTGCAGCTCGCGGAATACCCGCTTGTTCTCACTGAGCATGAAGAGGTAATCGTACGGGCCGTCCTTATAGAGCGCGTCGGATTCCAGCTGCTGAAGCGGGCAGATGGTGGTGACAACGTGGGAGATGTACGGTTGCGTCTTCCAGAATTCAAGCTGTTCTTCCGGGCAGACTACGTTCAGCTGCATATCCGGACGGCAGGCCTCCAGTTCGCGCATGAAGGGAATGGTAAGCATGGCCTCCTCAAATTCTTCCGGCACACAGATGATGATGCGGAAGGGAAGCGTACTGTATTTGCGGATAAGTTCCTTCTGTGTCTCGTCTACCCCCGGCGCAAAGCGTTGTGTGGGTTTCCAGCGGTGGTGCATCCAGAACCCGTCGATAACGCTTTCCCGCTGCACGCTGGCCAGTTCGTTGTTGACAGCCTGGGTCAGTGTAGCGATATCGACATCGCCTTCAGAGTTGACTTCAATCTGGCGGCTCAGGATGACATCCCACTTGCCCAGGCCGGTGTTGCGGGTGGATACAGCAAGCAGGTTACCGTTGCCTCGGCAGCGCTTATATATCAGCGAGGGCAGGGGAGTAGTACCTGTTACCTTGCCGAAATAGGGTATGAAGATACCCTGCTGGGTGTACTGGTCGCTCAATACGCCAAGCATGCCGCCTTCCTTTGCCAGACGGAATACCTCTTTCAGCCCCTTTTTGCTGCTGAACATCTCGCAGCCATAGCGGGAGCGGGACTGGAGCACAATTTCCTCCAGCAGCGGGTTATCCAGCCGGCGGTACATGGAACCAAAACGCTTAACCTTCGGGAAAAGCGGCCGTATACGGGCCAGAATCTCCCAGTTGCCGGCATGGGGAATACAGCCGATGACCGTCTGCCCATCTGCAGCCTTGGATTCAAATTCATCGCCACCGATGATATTGACCGCCCGATTCAGTTCTTTCTCCGTCATCAGGCCTGTCTTGAAGGTACAGGCCATGTTCATGGTGGTCCGGACGATATTCTGGCGAACCAGAGCAGCTAATTTTCTGCCGCGCAGAGTCGGGTCTGTCACGATGCGCATGTTTCGCGCTACAATGCGCCGGCGGCCCGGCATGAGCGCCCAGACCAGGTAACCCAGACCGCGACCGAAGGTTGCCACGACGCGGATATCAAGCACACGGAGCACGGCACAGAATGCCAGGTAAGCGCCTGCGCCGATTCGCTGGATAAATGTGGTGCTCTGTGAGCCTTTGTCGGACATAAGCCGGACTTTAGTTGATGGTCAGGAAACGTGGGATGTAAAAGGGCTTGCGGGTGTAGGGATCCCACACTTTATCGCCTACCTTGCAATTGGTGTAGTCGAGCTGATAATACGGTTCGTACGGTGAAACAAGGATGTTGGAGAATTCGCAAGGGAGGCCATAGGGAAGACCGTCATCTGCATATTTGATGCGCCCGTTCAGGTGACCGGAGGGGGGAAGATCAAGCGGATTTATCTTGGCCCAGGCGGTTGATGCGGGCTTGCCGTCTGCATCTGCAATGACATGGGGAGGACGCTCGCCAGGGTATTCATCGCGAATAAATTTATCAGCAACCTGTTGGAAAATGCAGGAGCTGAGTCCGAGGGTGCAGAATGCAGCAGTAATCGGCAGAATGAGTTTCTGAATCTTCATATTTATAGCTGTTTGATGTGTTGAAATGTGTCAGGCCGGACGATAGGGGACAAGGCGTACGCGGCTCTCGTTTCCGTTCTGGCCTTTGGTGAAATAGGGGCAGTAACCGTGCTCCGCAATCAGATCGGTGAATTCCGGATAGCAGTCAAGCAGTGTGCGAAGCGCCGGAGTAAGCATGCTGATGTGGCGATCCGGTAATCCGAAGCTGCCGATGCTGCCGCCTCTTGCTATACCTCCAGGTAGCGCTGCACCGCCGGCATAATCAACTTTCAGCACAGGTCTTCCGTGTTCAAGCTCCTGCCTGAAGGTCAGGTTAACAGAGGTGGTCTGGTGAATGTTTGCGCCAATCATGCGGTCAATGACGATTTCTGCGTAGCCGTCATGTACGCGCAGGGCAAGTCCCTGGCCGTGCGTAATGATGGAGAAGATGCCGGTCTGGCGGAGTCGGCATGTTTCTCTGAGGTAGCGGTTGATTTCAGCCTCTGTGAAACTGATTTCCTGGCCGTTTGCATTGCTCAGCAGGGCAAATAAATCCCGGGCGCTGCCGTTGTCCGAATAACCGGCAATATCCCGCATGTTCTGCGGTACCCACATGCTGATAACAGCCTTCATTAATGTGAGGGTGAAGATAAAGAACACAATGCAGGCAAGAATGCTCCATGTATTGAAGCGTCTCCAGAGTTCCTGCAGGATATTCCGGGGGGCTTCCGAATCCTCCTCATTCTCCTCTTCCTCGCCAGGCTGGCCGAAAAATGCGGTTTTGGTGATATCCTGGCTTTGCTCCTCTTTATTGAACAGGAACCCCCACAGAGAAGTTTCTTCCTCTGCGCGTTTCTTGGTACGCTTCCTGTTACTGTTTCCGGCCATGATGCAGTTTTGTGGATTATAGCGAATTCCGCGCGGGATGCAAAGAAAAAACACTGTCCTTATTCCGAAATAATCCGGCAAGAGGATTCCTGCGTTAGAAGAGCAGGTCGCTCTTGTCAACAAAGTTTGTCTGGCGAATATACTGGGCCCAGTTGCTGAACTGCTGCTGCTTTGTCAGGTCTGCATGCTCCGCATTCCATTCTGCAATTTTCTCGGCCATTGCGGCGGCTTCTCCATAGCGGGTCAGATACAGCAGTTGCATGACTGCCCCTGAGCCGGCGCTGTAAAGAATATGCCATTCTGATCTGGAGGGGGTCTTGCCGGTGGCCGGATTCATGGAGAGGATCTCCTCATAACCCCGCAGGGCTTTTTCGTACTGTTCTGCCCGGGCGCATAGGGTGGCATGGTGCAGCAGCACCCGGAAACGCCACAAGCGTGGAATTGTTGTGTCTGCCAGAGACTGCTCTACAATCTCAACTGCTTTCAGCCGGCCTTCCTCTGTGCCAAGCATTGCCTGGTTATTGGCCAGAATGGCATTTGCCATGATGATTTCCTCCTTCCGGAGCGTTGTGCGTTTCTGGCGAAGAAGCCCTACCAGCACATGCTCCGATTCTTCTAGCTGCCCGAGCCGGAGCATGACCGCTGCCCGGCGGATGGTAGCCTTGGCGCAGAGTTCATCGTTGAACGAAGCGCAGGAATTATAGAGCTCTATGGCGAGTTTCAAGGAATCTGCTGTGCCGATAAGTTCGGATTCCCGGGCGGACATGTAGAGAGCCCGGGAGGCGAAATCGCCCTTGGGGTATTTGCGCTGCAGCACATTAAGGGTGCGGCGTGCCTCCACATGCTGCCCGAGTGCAGATTGCAGGCATGCCTTATGCAGCGTCAGAATGGCAACAACCTTAGGCGAATGTACCTTTCCTGCCGCGAGCTGAATCATCTCCAGCGCTTCCCTGTTGGCATTAATTTCATCATTTGTGCTGGAGAGGCGTCTCAGAGTTTCCTCGTTCAGCGCAAAGAAACGAAGCTGGCGGTCATCGCTCAGGCGTGTGAGATGGTCATTGATTTTGCTTTTCTGAAGTAACTCCCTGGCTTTTTCCGGGTTGTTCTTCAGGTGCAGGTATACCTGGTTCATTTCGACATCTGCCGCGAAATCCAGGTTGGGGGCAGGGTGCGAGAGCAGCATGTCAATATCTGCCTGTGCTTTTTCAGTATCCTTATCCAGCCAGTAGGCAGCGCGGGTCAGCAGGAGCTCATAATGCAGGGTTTCTGACAGATCCGGCATGTTCAGCACGGCTTCCTGTGTGGCCGTATCTCCGGATTTCAGGGCGCTGGTGAGGGCGTTGATGAGAGCTGTTTTCCGGAGGTTATCGGGTGCTTCGCGTGCGCAGGAGAGGTAGGAGTGAGCTGTGCCTTCTGCCTCGGGAGAATGCAGTTGGTTCTCATAGAAGCGGCGGTATACATCATCCCCCTGAATCATGCTCAGGTAGAGCATAGCTTCGTGGGGTTGCTTCCTTTCCAGATACCAGCGGGTCTGCTCCAGCAGAATGGTTCTGGTGGCAGGTTCATTTGGGCAGGTGGCTGCAGCTGTATTGGCACATGTGACATCCGGGGTGATATCGTGTGCATTTTCCGGCATGAGCAAATGCTGCTGAATGAGCAGCGCCAGAGATGCCCGACGTGACTTAAGGGGCTCTGCTATCCATTCCTGCAGCTTGGCCTGAGCGTATTCGCTTTCTGTGAACGCGCCGTGTTCATGCAGGCGGCGGAAGGCTTCTTCCAGCAGGGGTGATTCCGGGTTGGAGGAGATGAAGTGCAGCAGGGTTTCCTCTCCTTTGCCATCATCGTAGCTGGTGAGTGCTGAGCTGTCATCAGTGCTGAGCAGGGAAAGCTGCCTGTCTGGTGCCGGTTTCTCTTTTTCACCCTGCTCCGGGTTGTTTGCTTCCTTGGTATAATAGACCTCTGCAAGCGAAAGTCGCACACGCTGGCGCATGATGAGCGGAAGCTTGCGGTCATTTTCCATGGTTCGGCACTGCTCTGCCGCCTTGTCATATTCCCCCCTCAACCGGAGATTGTCTATTTCGAGCAAATCGAGCAGAGGTTGCAGCTCCGGCTGGGCCTTTACCAGCTGGCGCAGCCTTGCCAGTGCCGCGTTATCATGGCTCCGGGGCTGGTGTAGCCAGTGTTCTGCCAGCGCTGCTGTGGCCAGCGCGGCTATTTCCGGGTTCCTGCTGGTGGTGAGCGGGGTAGCAATTACGGCAAAATCCACTTCTTTGCTTCTCCAGGCGCAGTACAGCAATGCTTTGGCTGCATAGGGATAGAGTTCATGCTCCTCCGGTACCTGGTGCAGTGCCAGGGCTGCTTCCTGAAAACGCTTCAGATGAATCAGGGCCCGGCCTCTCCAGAAGGATGCTGCGGCAGAGGTGTCACCACGGAGGATATCCAGCGCTTCTGCCGGCTTGCCTTCCATGACCAGGGCTTTTCCCTGGTTTACATCCGCCGCCAGGGCAGATGCTGCGAGCAGAGTGAAAAGAATGAGATTCCGCGGCTTCATGGTGGGGAGATTAGTGGGCGTTCCTTGCTACGGATGAATTGGCGGGGGAAGCTGTCCAGATATATTGGGAAACGTATCGCAAGCCCGACACCGTGAGTGCGGCTTTGGCGCTGCTGTTCTTCACTCGGTTAACTGTGCAGTTCTGCTGGACCGTGGGCATGGGACGGCAGGATACGATGAATGGCTGGGTTACCTGGCGGCTTGCAGGATAAATGCCAATGGGTAACCCCTCTGCAGTAAATGCGATTTCAAGGGATTGCGGCCGTGTGCGTTCCGTTTTGCTCCCTTTATAGAGGAAGGGGTGGCGGCGCATGATGTCGATGGCCGTAATGCAGGGAACCGCCACGCGGTAATGCTCTTTCAGGCTGGCAAAATAACGCGATATGGAGAACGGTGTGCCGCGCTGGCAGTCCTTCAGCACCACTGCCGGGTCAAAACCAGCCAGGTTCATGCCATTGAAATTGCCATGCTTGTTTTCACCCGCATAGAAATCCTCAAAGCGGCTGTGAATCATGAGCCCGATTTCCAGGTGCAGGTGAGCGCGGGTTTTGTTGAGCCCCACACCGCTGTAACCCAGGCGCCCAATGGTGTCTTTAGTGGTAAGCTGCTGCCCCGTGGTGCAGTTCACGCTGGCCAGGTGGGCATACAGTGAATAAATGGTGCCCTCTGGAACGGTGTGGGCAATCACTACGTAACGGCCGTAGTTGCTGTGGCCGGGCATGGTGCAGGTGTGCACCACCACCCCTGGCGCAATGGGGCGCACCGTATCCTGCGGCTCGCCGTTGCTGCTGCGGTAAATGGGTTTTACATCGATTCCTTCATGAAAACGGCTGTACATGATGCTTCCGCCCGCTGTCGGCCGGAACGGGTTGCGCACCATGCCGTATGTGCCGGCCTGCCACGGGCGCGATTTTTCTCCCTCGAACTGGCGGTCTACATACATGAAATAATCATCCCCCCCGGTGGTATACAGTGAGGTGTTATCCGTGGGCAGTGTGTACACCAGATCCTGCGGCTGCGCCCATACTGTTGTGCAGAGCAGGGCAATTGTTGGGATGATACGGGAGATATTCACTGCGTTTACTGATTGCGGGTGGCTGAGGAGTATAACTCCGGAATGATGCGGCCGTGCTTATCTTTCATGGGGGCTGCTTCCCTGGGCAGCTCGGGCTTCGGGCGCGGATCTTCGTCCAGGTAGCGTTTCTCCTCGATTTCCGGGTCTACAGGGTCAAGAGATTCACTGATTCTCTTCAAATCATAGCCATTCAGCCCACCCCAGATAATGAGCTTCCCATCCATGATGCCCTGGTCAATTTCCATGGGGTCAAATGCCAGACCATCAATAACCGGCAGAATATATTTGCCTATGTTCTGCTGGGTTTCTGTGAATAGGCGCAGGCGGTATTCCTTCGGCGTGTAGAGCACCAGACCATAGGAGCCGTCATCTGCCAGGAATGACTTGAACTTATCGAAGTGTTTCAGACTCATGATGGGCATGCGGTTGTACATGCGGCCATTGTAGCGCACGTTGAAAGCCGCGCCGCCCTCCGGGTTGGAAGATTCGGTCAGGAAATAGGCTTTGTACTGTTTCTGCTGGCAGCTGCCCAGCAGCAAAGTACCTGCAAGAGCGCAGAGAGAAAGTAATACTTTGTTCATGGCTGGTCTGAGAATGGGGTGTTTAACCTTTCAGCAGGTGGCGCCCGTGGTAGCAGTAGTTAACGCCGCTCCACAGCGTGAGAATGACGCTGATCCAGAGGGTAATCTCGCGGAACCACCAGCCGCCTTCGCCTATGCTCAGGGAACGCAGCGGCTCAATAAGGTTGCCGCCATAGGCGAGCTGGGTCATGCAGCCAATGCAGTAGGCCAGCTGGGCGGCGGTCTTCCATTTTCCAAGCTTATCTGCGGCGATGACCTGGCCCTGGGCTACTGCCAGCTGGCGAAGTCCTGTTACCAGGAACTCGCGGAAAATGATGAGAATCGATACCCAGAACGGGCAGATGCCGACCGCCGTCAGATAGATGAAGGCGGCGCTTACCAGAATCTTGTCGGCAAGGGGGTCTATCAGCTTACCAAAGCTGGTGACCAGGTTGTATTTGCGGGCCAGGTACCCGTCGAAGAAATCGGTGATGGCTGCAATGACAAAAGCCCAGAGCGCCACGCAGGCTGTGGTGGATATGGGCTGAAACCACCCCCCCGTCACTTCGTTGATATAGGGGGAAATGCTGCCATCAATAGCCAGTGCCACTGTGTAGACAATGACCAGGAGGATGCGGGAAAGCGTAATGGTATTCGGCAGGTTTAACATTGTATCCCCTGTGTTATAGCTCGCCGCACGCTAACTTGCAAGCAGAAATCAAGGCTGTACGAAAAAAAACAGACAGAAATTCTGACAGATTCTTTTCTTGAATCCGGTTCCGATTTTGCTATACTTGCACGCATGACCGCATTTCGCGCAACGATTCTGATTCTGCTTGCTCTCACCGTGGGGATCATGTTCTATACGTTTGCCGTACTTCTGCCCGCCAGGCAGGAACAGTACCTGCTGTATCAGCAGCAGCAGAAAATCACTGAGTATCAGCTGCGTCAGCAGGAACATGATGAACGCATGGCTCGCCTGGATGCAGATGCCGATACCCCCGAAATGGCAGCTGCGCGCGCTGCTGCAGAGGCTGAAGCCAGAAAGAGCGAAGCTGAACTGACTGCTGCTGAGGAGAGTAGCGTGATTGCCTCCGCTAAGCGCCGCCAGGCGGCAGAAGCTGCCGCAGAGGCTCCGCAGGCTGAGCCCGCCGCCCCGGCAGAACTGGGAACGGTTACGGCCTACCTGGATGATTGCGCGGTGCTTCTCTTCAAGGCTGAGGCTTCTACCCCGGTGAATGAGGGTTTGAATATTGCCGTTCGTCGGGAGGATTACATTGTGTGCGAAGCAACCGTGGATGGCCGCGATGAGGAGTCCGGGCAATATACAGCGGCTATCAAGCAGACTGTATTCAGCGGTGTGAAGGATGCAGAGGTGGAGGCAAATCGCCAGCCTCGGCCTGGTGATCAGGTCATTATTTCTCCGTTCCTGAGCAGCCGTGAGCTGCGCATGGAGGGGTATAACCCCCAGCAGGAGATGCCGCAGGATGCCCCCAGGCAATTACCGGAAATTGAGGATATTCTCACCCCGGTGCCTTGATTCATTTTGCCATATTTGTACAGATATCATGCACGCTCTTTTCGACCGTTCTCCCAGTTTTTCCTTCGAGTTCTTTCCGCCCAAGACTCCACAGGGCGCAGAATCACTGCTGGAAACGGTGATTCAGCTGCAGGAATTTCACCCCAGTTTTGTGAGCGTTACATACGGGGCTGGCGGTAGTTCCCGTGGGCTCACACGTGCCGTGGTGCACGATATTCAGAGCCGGGGCATTCCCACTGTACCGCATCTCACCTGTGTAGGTCATACCGAAGCTGAAATTGAGGAGATTCTGGAGGGGTACATTGGTGCCGGTGCCCGGGCAATCATGGTATTGCGAGGCGACCCTCCCCGCCATATGGAGTATGACCCCGGTGCCGATGCATTTCGCCACGCCGCAGATCTGGTGCGTTTCATTCGTCGGTGGGAAGACAGGCAGCATCTCCCTACTCCCCTCACCCTCGGTGTAGCCGGGTTTCCGGAAGGTCACCCCGATTCCCGAAATCGCCTCAAGGAGATGGATTACCTGAAGGCCAAGATTGATGAAGGCGCAGATTATATCTGCACACAGCTGTTTTTTGATAATCATGCTTTCTTTGATTTCCGGGATCGCTGCCGCCTCATGGATATAGATGTGCCAATTATTGCCGGTATCATGCCTGTTACCACTATTTCCGGTATGAACCGCATGGCTGAACTTTCTGCAGGCACCAATTTCCCGGCCCGTCTCCTCAAGGCTATGCTGCGCGCTGGTGGTGACAAGGCCTCCCTCGAGCGCATCGGCATCAATTATGCCAGCAACCAGTGCAGCGAGCTTCTGGATGCAGAGGTGGATGGCATTCATTTCTACACACTTAACCGTTCCAAGGCTACTCTGGAGATATACCATAACCTTGGTTTTAACAATTATTTTGATCTGGAGCGCCTGCGTTCCCTGAATAACCTTTACAGATAATACTGCTCCCCGCATATGGATACCACAGATAAGAACAACGAGGATACGCTGCCGCTTACTCCTGAGGAAATCAAGGCTATCGGCGAAATCGCCATTGGCCCGTCCAGACATGAACAATTCCTCAATGCTCACTACAGAAAACTCATGTGGGGTGGTATCACCCTCGGTGTGGTGGCAGGTGGCGTCATTGCTTTCTTCTCAAATCGGAACGATATGCGCCACGAAGCTGCTGCCAAGGTGGTGCAGGCCATGCAGATAACGGCCCCTGGTCATGGAATGGCCGGTGCAGAGGAGTACGATGCCGCAGTGTTGCAGACGCTGCAGCAGGACTATGCCCAGACTCCTTCTGCCGATACCGCAGCTCTGCTCAGCGGCCTTTCTCTTCTTGCCAAAGGTGATGATGCCGGTATTGCTGTGTTGCAAGGCGTAGCAGACGGTGACGCCCCCCTGCCGCTGCGTGCCCGTGCCCTGGCTGCTCTGGCTACATACCAGTTGCAGCAGGGTAAGGATTCTGTTGCCGCCTGGACAAATCTTGCCCAGATGGAAGCGAACCCGTACTCTGCGCTGGCTTATCTCATGCTGGGCGATATGGCCAAAAACAAGGGTGAGAAGGAAGCCGCCCGCTCCTGGTATGAGCAGTGCATCGCCAAATGCCCCACCAGTGCTCTGGTGACCAGCAAGACTGTTGAAATGCGCCTTGCTATGCTGGATGTGGATGCTCCCACCCCGGTGGAACCCATCGCCCAGCCTCAGAAGCAGGATAATCCGTTTGCAGATCCCGTGAGCGGAAATCCCCTGGGGGAAACGCCTGAGGTGGGTAATACCGAATTCAATCCCGGTATCTGAGCTATGGGCCTTTATCAGGATAATTTCTCCGGCCTATCGGAGCTGGAGCGCCTGGCCGCCATGGCGCATGACCCCGTGCGCGTAAATGAGATTGGTGCTGACCAGTGGCCGCTCACCATGATGGCCTGCGGCCTTATGGCCAGCAACGATGAGGAAAAACTGGAGGAAAATTTTGATATCTACGATATCTTTGCTGCCAAAACTTCAGTAGCAGCTCGCAGAAGCAGCCTCATCCAGCTTTCCCGTTTCATCACCGGCCGTAAAGGCGAAGGCTGGAAAGCCCTGATTCCCTATGCAACCAATGAGCCGGATTCTGCGCTCAGCCGCAAGGCTGCTACCTATGTGCTGACACTGGCTCAGCCCGCCCCGGAAGAACACCTGGCCGGCGTGCAGGAACTGGTGCGCCGTCTGGCCCAGGAGGAGCTGACTCCTACCACCATTCTGGATGCCGTGCTCAGTCTGGCAGATATGCGCGTACTGCCGCTGCTTCAACCTCTGTTTCAGGTAGAACCTGACCGCATGGGTGAATTCCTGGATGAATTGGAGACCTCCCCGAATCGTCTCAGCTGTGCTTTCCTGCTGCAGGCTCTGGTGCAATATCCGGCATTGGCAGAGGAGGTAGCAGAGGCTCTTTGCAGAATCGCCCCGCTTTCCTCGGTCATTCTGGATGTAGCTCTCCCCATTCCCACCTGGGCGTATGAGAAACCAACTCCACAGCCGCTGCATGGCTGGACCCGCGCCGAATATTTTGCCCGCATGCTTCCTGAGCTGAGCCCGCATCTCGATGCCGCCCGGCTGCAGCGTGTGCGAGAGGCATTTGGCGCCTGCTGACACGATGCTGCACTAGTTTGCTCTTGCAATAGCAGCACTCATTGTGTTAAATAACTCCGCAACACTAACAGCGCCGGCCCTGTAGTTCAATGGATAGAACGGCCCTCTCCTAAAGGGCAGATATGGGTTCGATTCCCGTCGGGGCTGTTTGCTTATTTTGCGCTGTTTAGCGCAACTGTTGATTTTACTTGATTTGCGTGAGCCTGTTGAGCTAATTTAGCGCATCACTTTGAGCGAAAACTGAGCGAAAATCTTTATTTAGCTCAATAGATATGAAAAGAGATGGTGTATTCGTTTCCGGGGTGTCTTTGCACCAGGATGTTAAGAGTCCGTTCTGGTGGGCGCAGTGGTCTTTGTCTGATGGTTCTCGAGTGAAGAAGTCCACTAAGGTGCCGTTGGTGGGTGGGCTGTTCCAGGGGGAACGCCTTTCTAAGCCGCAGGCTAAGCGCAGGGAGCTGCTGGTGGCGCAGGAGTTGGCGGCCGCCGCTCAGGTGGAGGCTCAGCGGCAGGATAATTTGTCGGTCTGCGAGTTGTTTGATACGGTGCTGAAGGGCAAGCTGGGCCGCCGGTATGGTGTCACGCATGCTGGCTATCGGCACGAGGTGGATGGGTGGTAATATGTTCGGCTACTGGAGCACGGCGGTGGCAGTGCTGATGAACCCGATAGACTTCGGCGCGAGAGTGTGGAGGAATATGAAGCACTACTGGGAGTAACTTCCAGCTAACCTCCGGACAACATCGGCTAATTCAGCCGGTGATTAGCTGCAATTAGCCGGTAAAAGGCTGAACACCCACCAAGGAGGTTTGGTGGGTGTTCTGAAAATCCTTTGGCTGGTGAGCTTGGAGGATTTGGAGGTTTGCAGGTTCGCAGTTGACGGCTGCTCTGCCTGCGGTGGACCTGTTCTCTAGGGAGATATAAACAGAAAACGTTGCGGGAGTCAAGCGGATAAAAAGCTGAACACCCACCAAGGAGGTTTGGTGGGTGTTCTGAAAATCCTTTGGCTGGTGAGCTTGGAGGATTTGGAGCGTTGCAGGTTCGCAGTTGACGGCTGCTCTGCCTGCGGTGGATACGTTCTAGGCGTATATAAACAAAAGAGAAGGTGTATGTCAAGCCTTTTTTTATTACAAGAGCCCGCCGCGGGGCTGGCACGGCGGGCTCAGGGCTATTACTATTGATTTCTGGTCAGGAGCTTTTTGAGGAAAGCCACGCTACCAAGAAGATAGTAGGTCGCTTTCATTATACAGATGAACGTATCCATGCGTTTGTGTATAATGTGGGTTAATAAGGCGGCAGGGTGTCAAGCTGCTGCCGGGCTGTTGCCCGCTTACCGGGGGATTTTCTGTGGCTTGCACCACACCGGAAGCTCGCTGATTGTAACAGGTAGGTTCGCTGTGGTCAAGATACGAGATTGTCAAAAAGAGACCTCCGATGGCGCAGGAAACTCACTCTGTGAGAAGGTGTTGGAAAAAGTGTCATGAAATCTGCGCGAAAATTGCGCGAATATAACGCAAGCGGTTTATGGCCAATGAGAATTATCCCGCCGGGACTATCAAAAAAAACTCCCGGTTCTTCAGACAACCGGGAGTTTTTGTTGATGAGATGGTGCAGAAAATCAGCGTTTGCGGTACAGGCGCCAGGAGCCGTCTTCGGCAACAAGCTGCCAGGCATCCGGGTGGGTGATGATGTTGTACCGTGAGCGGTGAACTGCCAGGTAATCCCCGTGGCGGAGCTGCTCCGGCGCCACAGTGAGGATTCTGGCCCGGCCGGCAGAGTAAAACTGGGCAGAGTAGGGTACCTTGTTATCCACGTAGTACAGGGGGGCGTTGCCGTCCCAGCTCTGCAGAAGTTTCTGCTGGCAACGGTATTGGATGTGATTAAAACCATTGCCGATACCAAAGATGCCGATGATGGCCAGCACGGGTACGGCGGCAAAGATGAACAGGCGGTAGTCTCTTCCTTCCCTGGCTCGCAGCGCCCAGAGGCGGCGTACGAAAAGAAGGCAGAAGGCTGGCACTGCGGGCAGGATGTAGGCGGGCAGGATATTGCGGGCCATGGTGAAGAAGACGGGCGTGCTCAGTGCCCAGCACCAGAGGAAGAGCGTTTCCTTGCGGCAGAAGTTGTTGATTTTCCTGCGCAGGATAAAGGGTACCAGCAGAGCCCAGGGCAGGAACATTTCCAGCGCGTAAAGCCAGATGGTACCCAATGCCCGGGAATGCCCCTTGCCGTATAAATCTCCCGCCCAGCCTTTGACGAGGAAGCGTTCGAAGTGTTCGCCAATGATGAAGTAGCGCAGGAAGCCCGGGGTCGCTTTCTCGGCCGCAATGAACCAGGGAAGTGTGAGAACGAGCATGAGCGCGCTGCCGGTAATCCATGGGATGCGCTTCCAGAGTTGCCCCCAGGCTCGCTGCCACACAACATAGGCAAAGATGGGCAGTCCGCAGACTACGAGCGCGAGCGGCCCTTTGCTGAGGAGGCCGATGGCAAGGCCGATGAAAAACAGATAGCCCCAGAGACGGCGTGGCGTGTCATCGCTCATGGCGCGGTAGAAGCTTACCATGGCCAGCGTTGTGCCGAAAGCCAGGAAAGCATCTGTCATGACAGCGCCGGCAGAGATAAAGCCCATGGCGGAGGTAAGGAAGACTACCATGCAGGCGATGCTTTGTTCGGCTCTCTTGTTATGGAAGGGCCAGAGCAGGAAGCAGAACCCGATGCCCAGCGTTGCAAGGTAGGGAGCAAGGCGCGCTGCAAATTCGTTGATGCCGAAGAGATACATGGTAGCGGCGCTTCCCCAGAAGGACAGGGGTGGTTTACCCCAGAAGGGAACGCCGTATTCAAATTGCGGCTGGAGCCAGTAGTTGGTTTCTACCATTTTGCGGGCCATTTCACCATAGCGGGCCTCTGTGGTATCCATGAGCGGGTAGATGCCCAGGCTCAGCAGGCGGGCCAGCAGTACGCATGCCAGGAATACAAGCAGCATGGGTACCAGGTTCTCCTTGCATGCAGGAAGTTTTACCCATTTCCCGGTCTGGGGGAAATTCTGGCGCAGTAGTACAAGAATACCTGTGATGATGAGGATGCTGCCGCCGATATAGATGCAGGGTTCAGCAAATATCTGCACCATGTCGGGCACTGCCGTCAGGTCATATATCCACTTGAATATGTGGAACAGACCGTCATCATACAGCACGGGGACTTCTGCCACTTCATCCAGGGCTTTTGCCTGGTACATGAGCAGGAACGCAGAACTTACGGTTATTGCAGGCAGAATGAGCCGGATTGCATAGTGTGGCGCAGGCACTGTCGGCATCAGTCTGTTGTGCAGGAAATAGATGGTGATGACCAGTTCAATGAACAGGATGGCGGCCATCCACTCGCAATAGGGAAGTTCAAGCATTTCTCCCCAGGCTGCTGCCGGATTCATGATGAACTCTCGCGTGAGCAGCTGGAAGGAATCGCCGGATACGATTTCCACAAGTTCTTCCAGCCAGTGAATGAGGCAGAATACAGAGAAGAAGCCAAGGGTGATGCGCTTGTCCCACCTGCTGCCGTGGAAGTCTGCCGGAAGCACGTTCAGGTATAGCAGATAGGGGATGATGGAGAAGAGAAAACAGGCGCTGTTCTCGTTGATGAAGGAGAGAATGGATTCAAGCTGGTCTTCCTGTGAGGGGTGCGTTACCCCCATGCAGAGCAGCAGAATCAGCTCAATCAGTTCAAATAAGACATAGACCCCGATAAAGGGGGCAAGCCGTTGCCAATAAAAGCGCATAGCATTTCCCATGTGGCCAACAATAACATGGAAAACGTATGTTGTACAGAAAAATTTGAAACAGCCAGGCAGCAGGGGGCTGCTGCCTGGCTGGAAATGATGTGTTCGCGTTACATCGAAATAGCGAAGGCCAGTTTGGCAGAAATCGTCTTGGCGATAGCCTGCAGCTGGTCATCGGAGATGGGCATGTTCGTCTTGATGACGGCCAGGGAGTCTCCGCTGCGGTGATCCGTGGGTGCCACAATGTTATCGATGTTGATGCCGGCCAGGGAAAGCGCCTGACCAATGGCTGCGACCACGCCGGGGCGGTCTGCATAACGCAGTACGATAGTGTTGCCTGCCAGGGTGGCATACAGGTGGTCGAATTCGGCAATGCGGGAGACAACCGGGTTACCATCCACCACGATGCCGCGCACGCTGCTGATAATCTGCTGCCCATCCATCTCCATGTGGATATCAATGGTCAGCGCATCATCATAGAGCTTGTCATCCTTGGGCTCGCGTGCTTTGTACACGATGCCATGCTCGCGGAAGGAAGTCTCTGCCGCCGCTGGCATGAGCCCGTGTTCTGCGCCGGGAACGGCTCCTTGCAGAATCCACGGGGTAAACCACTTGCGGAAAGAACGCAGGTTGTTGTAGAAGGTGCATTCAACCTTGCGGATGGGTTTGCAGCCACCGGCATGATAGGCAAGCTTGGCAAGCATGGCAGCCAGCTGCAACTGGGCAGGGTGCAGATCCACAGGACGCTCCGCATTGATGACGCAGGAGGTATCTCCCTTGGTGAAATAGTCAATCATCTGCTGAGCCGCGCGCATGGCTGCGTTTTTGTTGGCCTCCCTGGTGTTGGCACCCAGGTGCGGCAGCAGCAGGTCCGCCACATCGGCGCTGGGCTGCATGGCTGCCGCATCTTTGGGGTGCACATCGGTGCAGTAGGTGATATTCTTGCCGGCGGCCTTGGCTGCGCGGATGGCATCTTCATCTACCACACCGTAGCGGGAGCAGTTAATGAGCATGGCTCCATCCTTCATTTTGCCGATGAGTTCGGCATTGATGAGGTTGCGGGTGGCGGGACCACCGGGAACATGCAGGGAAATGATGTCGGCCTCAGCAAAGATTTCTTCCATTTCCGTGGGGGTGGCGCCGATATTCATGGCGCGTTGCTTGGAAAGGAAGTGGTCATAACCCAGAACCTTACACTCGAAGCCCTGCAGACGCTTCACCAGCAGGCGGCCGATGTTGCCGAGCCCCAGAATACCCACTGTTTTGTTGGTGAGTTCGCGGCCCATGTAGTGCTTCTTGTTCCATTCGCCGGCGCGTGTGGTCATGTCTGCCGGAACCACATAACGATAGGCGGCAAGAATCATGGCTATCACCTCTTCTGCCACAGCGTTGGAGTTGGCTCCGGGCGTGTTCATCACATCGATGTTCCTGGTGCGTGCATACACGTAATCGATGTTGTCATAGCCGGCGCCGGCGCGAATGACGCATTTGAGGCCGGGCAGGGCATCAATGATGGCCGGGGTGACCTTTTCGGAACGTACAATGATGCCGGCGGCATCGGGGTTTGCACTCACCATTTCCTCAATGGGCAGGCTGTCGTCCTGCACCACATCATAGCCGGCGGCCACCAGGGTGGCTGCAGCAGCTTTATCGAGCTTGGTCGGAATGAGAATCTTCATACTGATATTGATAATGAGATTTTATTGTTCGATTTCGTGAGCAAAGAGCCCACTGCGGAGCTTCGGTTCAAACCAGGTGGACTTGGGCGGCATGATTTCGCCGCTGTCTGCCACGTTGAAGAGGTCTGCCATGGTAACCGGGTACAGTGCAAAGGCTACACCGGCGTTGCCTGCACGGGTTTCCAGCTCTGCCAGCCCGCGGATACCGCCCACAAAGTCGATTCGTTCGCTGGTGCGGGGATCTGTGATACCGAGCACCGGAGCCAGAAGATTGCTCTGGAGGATAGCGCAGTCCAGGCTTTCGATGGGATGGGTGGCATTGAATGTGCCGTCCTTTGCGGTTATGGCATACCACTTACCACCCAGGAACATGCCGAATTCATGTTTGGCGCGGGGTGAATGCGGGCCCTTGAGTGCTGCAGGCGTAATGTGGAATTTCTCACCAATGGCGGTAAGAAAATCAGCTTCGTTCATGCCGTTGAGGTCGAATACCACGCGGTTATAGTCCATGATGAAGAGGTCTTCATCGCAGAAGGTCACGGCCATGAGGTAGTTGAACTCCTCCTCGCCGGTGTAGTCCGGGTGCTCGGTTCGCCGCTTGGCAGAAACCGCTGCGCTGGATGCTGTGCGGTGGTGCCCATCGGCAATGTAGAGCACGGGCACTTCCTCGAATCCGCGGCGAATAGCGCCAATGGCCTCATCATCCGTTACCGGCCAGAGCAGGTGGGTTACGCCATCGTCACTGGTGAACTCGTACTCCGGTTTGTGGAATTTGATCCACTCCAGAATGGTTGTGGAAATACCTTCGTGCTTGCGGTAGGCCAGGAATACGGGCTCTGTTTGTGCGGAGCAGGTGTCAAAGTGGTTGATGCGGTCGAGCTCCTTTTCCTTGCGGGTGAGTTCGTGTTTCTTGATGGTGCCGTCCAGGTACTCATCCACACTGGCACAGCCCACGATGCCGGTCTGCACTCGCCCCCACATCATCTGGCGGTAGATGTAGTAGCAGGGCTTTTCTTCCCGCTTCAGAAAACCCTTCTCCAGAAACTTCTGAAGGTTTTCACGGCTTTTTTCGTAGGTGACCGAATCGTGAATTTCGGCTTCGCTGGTATCAATATCTGCGCGGCAGATATGCAGGTAGGAGGAGGCGTTGCCTGCCGCCATGGCACAGGCTTCGCTGTGGTTCATCACATCATACGGCAGGCAGGAAACCTGCTCGGCATATTCTTTTGGCGGTCGGATTGCGGCAAAGGGACGTATTGTAGCCATAGTGTTCAGGTGTATGTGGAAAGAGAATTCTCAAGGTTGCCCGAGCTGTGCGAAGCGCACCAGTACGGCAGGGAGGTTGCGGGAGCCGTAGTATTCTGCTGCTGCGATGCGTGCCGCCTGAGCCTCGAGTATGGAGTTGATTTTGCGGATGGTGGGGAGATAGCGCTCCTCATAAGCGAGAAGTTCCACCTCGCTCAGCGGCGGCAGGTTGTTGAAGGAGTGTGACCATGCCTGCATTTCCTCCAGCAGCGTCATAAGGCGGGGTACGGCGGCTTCTGCCGTGTCAAGATCTTTCACTTCTGCCAGGTATTGGCATATTTTACCCAGGATTATAATGCCGCTGCGGATGCGCAGCTCTCCTTCCGGCAGCGCTGTCTGCGGTGCTTCGTTCCGGGTTGTGGAATCGACTACTTCTGCGTTTGCAGTCGGGGCCAGGAATGCAATGACAGGGAGAATGAACAGGGCTGTTTTCATTTTTCAATCATCATGCACAGAAGTCGGAACGCTTCTGTAAGTTCTGCTGAGTGGTAGCATCTCGCTTCCTGAAGTCTGGATATCTCGGCATACATGCGGCCCCATTCTGTGCGCATGCGTTTCTCATATTTCAGGCGGATCTGCTGGTTCTGAGCCGGGGTGAGCCGGGGCATGGTGTGTAGTTTTTCGCGCACGGTGTACACCTTTGACAGACTTTTCCGGAGCTCGGGTGCATGAGCATCGGCGCTGGCTTTGTCCGTCATCTTCTGCAGCTGGGGTACCAGGATTCCCGGTAGCCTGCAATAGGAATCGAACGCGTCCACAACGCCGGCAGGCAGCGCCGTTTCCGGCGCGGCTTGCAGAAGTGAAGGGGTGAACAGGAGGGCAGTCAGAAAAAGATGCCTCATGGTTACAGGAAGGATGTCAAATGTGCTTATTTCTGCTCATTCGCAGGCTCCTCTGCCGGTGCGGGCTCGGCGGGTGCGCCCTCGGCAGGCTGTGCTGCGGGTGTTTCTGCCGGTTTTTCCTGCTCTACCTCCATGGTGTTTTCACCAGTGTCGGTATCGAGTTCCTTCTGCACAGCACTCATGGCGTTTTCAAGCTGAGCACTGGCGGCATTGGTGACGCGGTCCAGCGCTTCTGTGGCGCGCTCCAGCTGGCGTTTCAGGTTGCTATAATTACGGGAGCGCGTGCGGATGGTCCGCTCCATTTCCTTATGCTGTGCCGTCAGCGGGGCGCGGTAGTCATGCGGGAACAGGGTGGGCTTGAGACGCAGAATGGTATCATAGGCCTTGTTTTTCTGAAGGATTTCCTCTGCGCCTTCCAGGTTGCCGCTGATCATGGCCATGCGGGCTTCGTCCATCTGCTTCCAGTATTCTTCCAGCAGCGCGGGTACGGTACCTGCATCCTTATCCAGCGGGCTCTTTTCATTGCGGCGAATAGCGTCTTTCACCTTGTTGACGCTATTAGTAAGCATCTTGAGGTTGCGGGTGGGGGGAACTACCCATACCTTGGCAATATCATCTCCGTCCTCGCGGAGCCGTGCCTCAATCTCCTTGTACTCGGCATCGTCCTGTCGCGTGCGGAGCGCGCGTTTGTCTGCCTGAAGTCTCTGGCGGGCGGTCTCCTCCTTCTTGTGCATGGCTGTCCACTTTTTCTGAAGGGCGTACAGAGTCTTGACATACCACTTGTAGGCTTCCTTGTATTCAGGAATACCCTGATAGCGCTCGCGCATCACCTCGAATTTATCCAGGCCTGCTACCTTGCGGCGCCCTTTCTTTTCCTTCATGTCAATCTTCATGGCGCGGTAGGCGGCTGCGCCGTCGCGCTCGTACTGGGTGCGCTGGTCATGGCTCACTTTGTCGAAAGAGAAGTCCTCTGCGCCTGCTTTGTTAAACTCATCCTGCAGTCGAGCTACTTCCAGAGCTCTCTTGTCCATATCCTCCAACTGGCTGGTCACGCGGCGTTTTGTCTGGGCTACCAGGCTTTCCAGAGAACGGCTGGGCTTGGTGATTTTGCCCATCTGGGTATCGAGCTCTGCAAGCATTTCGCGCAGGCGCAGGGTGGCATCCTTTGCTTTGTCTTCACCTTCCCGCTGGGAGATGTTGCCGTCTGCAATGGGGGCGGGCTGCTCCTTATCCTCCGGGGTGGCTTTGTCCTCTGCTGCGGGAGCGGCCGGGGTTTCAGCCTCGGGAGTTTCCGTGCCGGGAATCGGCGTATCTATTGAGGGGGTCTCCTGGGCTACTTCACGCATTACAATGATGCTGGAGGTAGGCACCTCCCTGGTGACCTTCTGGCCGGCTTTATCTGTGCCGGTGAACTTGGTGGTGCTGCTGCTCTTGTAGTGAACAGTGCAATCCGTGAATCGTTCTGCAGAGGTGAGGGTAATCGTGTACATCTGCGCAGCCTGAGCCACGCTGATACCCAGCATCAAAAGGGAAAGAATTAAGGAGGATTTCTTCATGTCTTGCAGTCGGTTTAAGATGGAACTTCTATCATTATGGTATCATATGATGAGCCTTGTGGCAAACTCCAAATAGGGCTTTGACAGGAAAATGTGGTATTTAGCAAGAAAAAGGCGCGCATTCCGGGGCAGGAATGCGCGTCTGGTCAGAAAAACGTGGTGAAATTACAACGGGCACTGCTCCTTGATGGCCTGTGCTGCGCCCTGCACCAGAGCAGGGCCGTTGTAGATGAATCCGCTGTAGAGCTGCACCAGAGAGGCGCCGGCCTTAATCTTGCTGACTGCGTCTTCTGGCGTGGTGATGCCGCCCACGCCGATAATCGGGATGCTGCCCTTGAGCTCCTGGGCAAAGGCAGCAAGGGTTTCATTGGCCCGGTTGTAAAGTGGCTTGCCGGACATGCCGCCGCTCTGGGACGCATGCGGAGAATTCTCTACGCCGATACGGGTTGTGGTGGTGTTGGCGCAGATGAGGCCATCCAGCTGGCAGTCCTGGAACACATGAGCCAGATCGCGGATCTGGGCTTCGCTCATATCCGGAGATACCTTCATCACCAGCGGAACGTAGCGCCCGGTATCGTTGGAGAGGTTTGCCTGTTCGCTCTTCATGAGGGAGAGCAGATCTGCGGCGCTGTCTGCCTTGGCCAGATCCTGCAGATTCGGTACATTCGGGCAGGAGAAATTGATGGCCACGTAGTCTGCCACATCCCAGACGGCGCGCAGGCAGGTCAGGTAATCGTGGTGTGCTTCCGTGTTCGGCGTGGTTTTGTTCTTGCTGATATTCACGCCCAGAATGCCGTTGAACCGCCGTGTGCGGCGAATATTCTCCACCCCTTCGTCCACGCCGGGGTTGTTAATGCCCATGTGGTTGATGATAGCCTGCTGGGGAATGCAGCGGAACAGGCGGGGTTTCGGGTTGCCGGGCTGTGCCAGCGGGGTGAGTGTGCCTACCTCCACAAAGCCGAAGCCCAGGTGACCGAAAGCTGCCACTGTATTGGCTTCTTTGTCCATACCGGCTGCAAGGCCCACTCGGTTGGGGAATTTGAGCCCCATCACGGTAACGGGGTCATTTACCGGGGTGGTGCCGGTCAGTGCCGGCAGCAGGTGCAGGTGTTCGGCTGTGCGCAGCCCTGCAAGGGTGACCTTGTGGGCTGTTTCCGGATCCATGCAGAACAGAAACTTCTTAGCGAGGTTGTAGAGATAGGGGGACACGAATGTAGGTTGTTTGTTAGGCGGCTGCGCGGCGCTTCTGTCCACCTGCCTGGCTGTCATTGACAGCGGGCTTCGGGCGGGAGCGCGTGCGTGCACGGAGATTTTACGCAAAAGCTATTATAAAAGCAATCCTTTTTTATTCTTCTTCCACCACCTGGGTGACAGTGCCGATGGCGGGACAGGAGAATTCGACCACATCGCCGGGCTTGAGGTACTGCGGCGGGTTCATGCCCAGTGCCACGCCACCGGGGGTGCCGGTGGAGACTACATCTCCGGGATTCAGTGTCATGAACTGGGAAACGTAGGCCACGAGTTGTGCTACCGGCATGATAAGCTGGGAGGTGCTGGCCTTCTGGCGAATCTCGCCGTTTACCTTCAGTTCCAGTTCCAGGTTGTCCGGATTCGGAATTTCATCTTTGGTTACAAAAATCGGCCCGAAGGGGGCGAAGGTGTCATAGCTCTTGCCCTTGGTCCACTGGCCGCCGTGCTCCAGCTGGTAGCTGCGCTCTGAGTAATCGCACATGAGGGTGTAACCCACGATGGCGCGGCGGGCTTCCGCCTCAGTAGCGCGGTGCAGGGTATCGCCGATGATGACGGCCAGCTCTACCTCGTAATCCAGCTTGGTTGCACCCTCCGGATTGAGCACATAGGAGAGGTCTGAGGAGATGGCGGAGGTGGCTTTCAGGAAAAGGGATGGCTCCGTGGGGGTGTCGCCGCTGAATTCCTTTGCGTGGTCAGCGTAGCATTTGCCCAGACATGCCAGGGTGCAGGGTTGCACATGCAGCGCGCTGGATACCACCAGCCCCTTCATGTCTACGGGTACGCCGTCCTCGGCACCCTTGGAAATCCAGGTTTCAATTTCCTTACGCAGTTTTTTGCCGCCCGGCAGCATGGAGGCCCATATTTGTTCATCCTGGGCGGTTACATCAATGAAACAACCGCGTTTCGGCACCCACAGACCAATGGTGCTCTCGCCGTCCTCGTCTACGTAGTATTGAAGTCGCATAAAAGTTGGATTTTGTTTATATTAAAAGGAATCCCATCCGTCGATGGTATCGGGAATGTCATCGAGTTTGTTGTTCGGGGGAGTATCGGGAATAGCAGGTGCCACGGGCTCATCCTCTGGCAGAACAGTGGTTTCTGCAGAGATGCCGGGAGCCTCCTCCTGCTCGGGTTGCGGCGTGTCCTGCTGCAATTTTTCCTTGATGTCGGACGGCGTGTACCCCACATCAAGCTCTACACCGGTCAGGGTGAAGGGTTCCTGGGTATCCTGCTCCTCTTCCTCCTCCGGTTCAGCGGAAATGGAGCGGTATTTGAACACGCGGTCTCCCTTCAGCACAAAACCTGCACGGATATCTGCCGCAACGATGCCATTGCGGGCGTGTTGCGTGGCCGAGACAATAAGGTTGCCCACGCGGTCGGCTGTTCCGTCCGCCGGGTGCGAAATCAGCACAGTACCTTCCGGCGGAATGGGGCCAATCAGGCGGAGCAGGGCAAACTTATCTGCCGGGAAAACCTGGTGCACTGCACCCAGATACAGCGGGGCGGGCATTTCCGGTTCTGCCTGCTGGCGTTGTTCCTTCGTTTCCTGCTGTTGCTGAACCTGGGAACAGACCGAGAGCAGCAGCGTGCAGGCCAGCGGGAGCAGAAACGCAGACAAGTACCTCTTCATGGGGCAAAGGGTAGCATATCACATGGGGGATAGTCAAGAATCAAGATGTTCTTGCATTAGCGCGTAAAGGATGGTAGAATGCGCGCACACACACCATTCTCTCATATATATGCCTGGAACTTCTGAACTTTATCGCCCGAATGCAGCTATTATCTACCAGCGTGCCGATGGCCGGGTGCTGCTCTGCGAGCGCGTGAAACCTGCCGGTGCCTGGCAGTTCCCGCAGGGCGGTATCAAAAAAGGCGAATCTGCCATGGATGCTGCCTGCCGCGAGGGGATGGAGGAGACCGGGTTTCGCCCGAATGAGTACGAGGTGATAGCCGCCCGCGGGCCTTACCGCTATGATTACCCGCCGCAGGAGCGCGAGCGCGTGTTCCGTAAGCGCGGCATTCCCTACGCTGGTCAGGAGCAGCATTATTTCCTTTGCCTTATGCACAGTGACCAGGCAGAGCCCTGGCTGGATCACAAGGAATTCCGCGATTATAAGTGGGTGCAGCCCAGCGAGGTGGATTTGAGCTCTCTGCCGGATTTCAAGCGCCCGGTGTATGAGCAGGTGCTCCGCGATTTCTTTAATCTCTGATGCAGCCCATCGCTTACATCCGCAGTCCCTTTGCTGAGAAATTCGGCGTGCCTCGCCAAGGGAATCTTGCGCCCCATGTCATCAGTGAAATTGTGTTCGAACCTGCTTACCGCAATGAGGATTGCGTGCGCGGACTCGACCAGTTCTCCCACCTCTGGCTTATCTGGCAGTTTCATTGCAATGGGCAGGAGTGGCATCCCACGGTGCGCCCGCCTCGCCTGGGGGGTAATATCCGCCTGGGAGTGTTTGCTACGCGTTCACCCTTTCGCCCGAACGGTCTCGGCCTTTCGGTGGTGAAGCTGGTTTCTGTGGAGCCCGGACCGGTGATTCGCGTATCTGGTGCTGATATGGTGGATGGAACGCCGATTTTTGATATCAAACCCTACGTGCCGTATTCGGATTCCGTGCCGGAGGCCGCGGGCGGCTTTACAGAAACGCCCTGGGAGCCGCTGGCTGTGCAGTTGCCTGATTCCTTACCGAAGGGGGCCACTGCCGAGTGGTGTGAGGCCCTGCGCGAAACGCTGGCGCAAGACCCGCGTCCTGCCTACCAGCAGGACCCACAGCGTGTGTACCACCTTGTTCTGAAGCCGTTTGAGGTGCATTTCCGG
>JAZOTV010000081.1:0-4132 GCA_045657815.1 Akkermansia sp. | reverse complement strand
GGCGTAGGCGCTGGCCACGCTCAGTGCCAATATTGGAAGCATGTATTTAGCTTTCATCATAATCATGGTTACGTTCCATTCTACCAGATTATTTCACCATGAAAAGAAAAAAAACGGGGCCAGACACGCAGATACGCGCGGGGGTAATAGAGAAAATGCAGCATAAGCCACAGCAAGGCATAGGAGAGGAACACACAAAGCAGCGGACTCTCTGCACATCGGAAAAGAGGGCAAGCAAGGTTTTCCCAGAGGCTTCTGCCGCCCATGCCGGAGGTGTTGGCAAGCAGGTATGCGAGCAAGGTATTGCACCCACAACCAGCAGAGGAAATGCGATATGACTTGCACCAGGGAGCCACCTCTTTTCCTCAGTCTTGCTGTGGCATCTATACAAATTTTACTGCCAGACGAAGAAAAATCTCATTTACTACTTGCTTTTTGTGGTATGGAAGGTAGAATATCCCAAGTAAACCTTAATACAAACCATGAAAGTACTCATTACCGGCGGCGCCGGCTTCATCGGGTCTCACATTGCTGAGCATTATCAGGGTATCGCTGAGGAAATCCGCGTTCTGGATAACCTCCGCACCGGCTACAAGAAGAACCTGGACGGTCTCAAGGTGACCTTCATCGAAGGCTCTATCACTGACCGTGAGCTCGTGGCTAAGGCTGTGGAAGGCGTGGACTACATTTTCCACATGGCAGCCATGGTTTCCGTGCCGGAATCCATGCAGAAGCCCCGCGAGACCGTAGACCTGAACGTGAACGGACTGCTCACCGTGCTGGAAGAAGCCTCCAAGGCCGGTGTGAAGAAGGTGGTGCTTGCATCCTCCGCCGCCATCTATGGCGACAACCCCATCGTTCCCAAGGTGGAGACCATGTACCCCGAGCCCAAGAGTCCCTACGGCATCACCAAGCTTGATGGTGAGTACTACATGGAAATGTTCCGCACCACCGGCCAGGTGAACACCGGCTGCTGCCGCTTCTTCAACGTGTTCGGCCCCCGTCAGGACCCCAAGGGCGCCTACGCCGCCGCCGTGCCGATTTTCATGGAGAAGGCCATCAAGGGCGAGGATATCACCGTATTCGGTGATGGTGAGCAGACCCGCGACTTCATCTACGTGAAGGACATCGTGGGCGGTCTTACCTTCGTTGCCGAGCACCCCGAGGTGACCGGCGTTTACAACGTGGGCTACGGTGGTCAGATTACCATCAACGACCTTGCCAACATCATCATTGATGCCGCTGGTTCCACCTCCAAGGTGGTGCACCTGCCCGAGCGCCCCGGTGATGTGAAGCACTCCCGCTCCTGTGCCGATAAGCTCCGCAACGCCGGCTGGGCTCCCAAGCACACCCTGGAGGAAGGTCTCAAGACCACTCTGGAGTACTTCAAGAGCGTGACCAAGTAAAACGTTTTCATCCCGGGCCGGGGTTCCACCAGGAGCCCCGGCTTTTTGCTATCCACACCACATGTACGATGATGAATTCAGCCCCCGCCTGAAAGCTGCCGACCTGGAAAAGCTGGCAGCAACCCGCCTTGCCGAATACCGGGCGGCGGGGGAGGAACTCCACCCTGTGGTGAACAAGACCCGCAAGCTGGCAAAGAATTTCTGGGGCAGCGCATGGATGAAACAGCTGGCGCTCTGCGAATCCGGCGGCATGTGCCTGGCACCGGGCCGCACCCTGCTGCGCCACAGCTGCGTGCTGCATGTGGATATTCAGCCCGGCTGCATTTCTGCACTAATCAGCGCAGAGGAAATCTTCGAGGTGGAGCTGAAGCTGGAACCTCTGGATGAGGAACGGCTCGAAGCCCTGGCCGCCTCCTGCTGCGGGCATATTGATTCCCTGCTCTCGCTCATGCAAGGAAAGATGGATGAATCCGTGCTCAAGCAGCTCTGCCACCCGGAGAACGGCCTGCTGCCCACCCCGGAAGACTGGCGCATGCACTGCACCTGCCCGGACTGGGCAGAACCCTGCCCCCACGCCGCCGCAGCCATTTACGCCGCCGGCTGCCTTATTGATGAAGCCCCCAGGCTTCTTTTCACCCTCCGCGGCATTCAACCGGAGGCCCTGCTCAGCGCCCCCGCTCCCACAAACGAAATCGATGCCGACAAGCTCTCCGCTATGTTCAACATCGACCTCGATCTTGAGTAAAAATTACCGGGTTAAACGTATCCAGCCGGCAATTACCAGACAATGCCATCGTTACAGGATGCAAAATGCATCACTGTACTGGCTGAAGGTCTACCGGAATCAGAAAGGTCTGCCACCTGCAAATGCAGGAGCCAGCACCAGCACCGTGCGCGGCAGCAGATACAAGGAAAGCTGCTGCGATTTGTCGGTGAAATGGTGCACGGTATGATCCTGGCGGGCAAAACCGCCGAAGCGGGCTTCATCCGAATCCAGCACCACCTTCCACTCCCCTGCCTTGGGTGCAGGTAACTTATAATCAGGGATGGCGCGGGTACCGCTCCAGTTGAACACAAAGACAAGCCCCCCGCGTTCAAAGGCCATCACCTGGTTCTCCTCGTCCATATTCAGCGGGCGAGCCGGAGCAGCGGCCAGCAGGTCGCGGCGCTTCGCCAGTTCCACCATGGCCCGGTCAAATTCATTCAGGAAGCGGTAGCGCAGCAGTTTGTTGTCCACCAGGCTCCACTGGCGGCGGCAGTACTGGTAGGAATTACCATTGCCCTCGCGGGGGAAGTCAATCCATTCAGGGTGGCCGAATTCATTGCCCATGAAGTTCAGCCAGCCCTCGCCACCGGCTGCCAGCGTGGCCAGGCGAATCATCTTGTGCAGAGCCATGCCGCGGTCAATGATAACGCTGGGCAGTTCGCAGCTCATGTGGGTATACATCTCGGCATCCATCAGGCGGAAGGCGATGGTCTTATCCCCCACCAGAGCCTGGTCATGGCTCTCGGCATAAGCGATGTTTGCCTCGCCATAGCGGCGGTTGATGAGGGTATACCAGATATCGCCCACGCTCCATTCCTCGTCCTTCTTTTCCTTGAGCAGCTTAATCCAGTAATCCGGCAGACCCATGGCCAGGCGGTGCGTAAAGCCGAATCCGCCTTCATCCACCGGGCGGCAGAGCCCCGGCATACCGCTCATATCCTCTGCAATGGCAAAAGCCCCCGGGCACACCTGCTGCACCAGCGTGGCAGCCAGCTGCAGGTAGGTCACAGCACTCAGGTTCACCTGCGTATTGAAATAGCACCCCAGGTCCGAGAACGGCTCATGCCCATGGTGCAGATACAGCATACTGGTCACGCCATCGAAGCGGAAGCCGTCGAAATGAAATTCCTCCAGCCACCAGCGCAGATTGCTCAGCAGGAACTGGAGCACCTCCTCGCGCCCGTAATCAAACAGACAGCTGTCCCAGTCCGGGTGCATACTATCGCGCTCACCCGCACAGAAGTACTGCCCGCCCGATCCGTCAAAATTGTTCAGCCCCTCGGCCATGTTCTTCACGGCATGGGAGTGCACCACATCCAGCAGCACGGCGATACCCAGCCCGTGCGCCGTATCAATGAGGTACTTCAAATCCTCCGGCGTGCCGAAACGGTTGCACGGCGCAAAGAAGGAGGATACATGATAGCCAAAGGAACCATAGTAGGGATGCTCCTGGATGGCCATAATCTGCACCACGTTGTAACCCAGCTTCGCCACGCGCGGCAGCACATTGTCTGCAAACTCGCGGTAGCTGTGAATCCGCTCCTCCTCACCGGCCATGCCCACATGGGTCTCATAGATGAAGGGAGTCTTGACATTTGCAGGATTCCATCGTGTATTCTTCCACTGGTAGGGCTCAGCAGGCTCCCAGATAATGCCGCTGTAATCAAAGGTGGCGGCATCCTGCGCGGTGTAGCGAATCCAGGCAGGCATGCGGTCATGGTGCTCATTGTCTGCCCCCACCACATGCACTTTCACATGCTGACCATGCTTCAGCGCATCCGGCGCCAGGCGGATTTCCCACACGC
Source organism: Akkermansia sp. (assembly GCA_045657815.1). GTDB lineage: Bacteria > Verrucomicrobiota > Verrucomicrobiia > Verrucomicrobiales > Akkermansiaceae > Akkermansia. The sequence continues at coordinate 155 of JAZOTV010000081.1, read as the reverse complement.
CGCTGGCATCGCGATGCATCGGGTTCGCCTCACGGTTCCAGAAGTTGAAATCGCCAATCAGGTAGAGAGCCCGGGCCCCCGGAGCCCACTCGCGATACACCCATTCCCCGGTCTCCGCATCGCGATTAAAGCCCAGACGCGTGTAGCCATGCGCA
>JAZOTV010000080.1:0-7693 GCA_045657815.1 Akkermansia sp. | reverse complement strand
CCCAGCACGCCCGCCTGGTCTGCGCGAAGAATGCCGTGCTCGCCGTCGCGGGCGATATCGACCCCGCCGCCGTGCTGGAGCAGGCAGAAAAACTCTTCCGCAGCTTGCCCGCCGGCATGCCCGCCGTGCGCACCGCCACCCCTGCCCAGATGCCTGCGGATGCTGTGGAGATTCTGGACAAGGAACAGGCCGTGCTCGCCGTGGCCGTGCCTGCCTCCAATGCCCTTTCCGACTCCACACCCACCCAGCTGCTCTTCGAAGAGTGGTGCCGCGACATGGCAGGTCCTCTCTTCGATGAAATCCGCGAGAAACGCGGGCTGGCCTACTATGCCGCAGCTTCATCCCTGCTCGGGATGGATGCCGGCTGCCTGTATTTCTACCTGGGCACCGCTCCGGAGCAACTCGATGAAGCCCGAACCGTGCTAGAAGAAACCATCAACCGACTGGCCACCGAAGGCATGCCCGCCGACGCGCTGGAACGAGCCCGCTCCACCGCCCTTACCAGCCGTGTGCTCGCCCTGCAGAGCTGCGGCAAGCGCTGCTCCGGCATGGCGGTGAACACCCTGCTCGGCCTCGGTGCTGATTATGATGACCGCGTGCCCGAGCTTCTCCGCGCCGTCACCCCCGAAAGCATGAACCGATTCATCGCCTCCGTGCTGAATCCCTCCGCCACCCGCACGTGGATTTCGGTGAGTCCTTCCTGACATTCAGAACTAAGCAAAAGCCGTACTATTAGAAGCTTGACATACACCACAAAACACATAGAATACCACCATGTCCAATGGATTAACATGCGTTCACAACTTTCGTAAAAATTTCCACCCTATTACATTTTTCTTTGCTCTATGCTTTCTCGTATATGCGTCCAGCTTTGTTCGTTGTGGTTTTATTGCTGATGACATTGCTGACTTTAATAATGACAAAGAACTCTTCTATATAGCACAACAGCGGTGGGGCTTGGCTCTATTCCGTACATTAGTGGGGGCATCTGCTCTTCACTGGGCAACAGGCATCACAGCCTGCATATTTATCAGCCTGTCCATATGGATACAATGTAAAGTTTTAAACATATACCGCTTCAGCGAACAGGTTTTGTATGGATCTTGTTATATAGCAGTACCTCAATTTTCCTATGTATTACTTTTCTCTATGCTTAGCGATGCTGTAGCATGCGGCATATTTTCCGCGAGCCTCGCTGTCTGGTTTTTGGTAAAAGAAAACCAAAAATGTTATGACTCTCTTCTTGCTATCTTATTTATCACCTTCTCTATTAGTTGTTACCAAAGTATAGGTCTATACTATTTGGTTCTCGTAACAACATGGTATATCTCGAAAATTCTAAGAAAAGAAAACGCATCGTTTAAACGATACATATATATTGTTTCCCTGTCTTTGCCTGCGCTTATCTTGTATTTCTGCGTTAATAAGATTTTTATTTCCCTCTCAGCACCGCCCGCTGAATACATTGATTTCACTCTGCAATATCGAGAAGCTTGCATCAATGGCTTGAATTTCGCCTCTTACAGCCCCATCCTCAAGTTTTTTTATATAGCGCACTGCACAAAAGACATTATCCTCAATCTGATTAATTTCAATTCTTTTAGTTGGTTCTACAATCTATCGATAATTCCGTGTTTCTACACCATCATTGGTTTATTAAGATACAAGGAAAATAATCTCTTCATTCGAATTCTCCACGCGACCTTGGTTGTCTGCATACTTATTGGCGCCTACGCGATTATATACCTGTATGGCAACAAAAACTACGGGGGACAGTGTTTATTGGCACTCCCTGTCAGTTGTGCAGGTCTTTGGTTGCTGGCAACACGAATGGGATTATTCTCCCGAAATAAAGTTGTATTATATGTTGTCGTCTTCTTTGCTTGTCTGCGAACCATGTACTACAATAACAATTTCAATGATAAAATCAGGAATTTGTACGAAAAAAACATCATTCAAGCATATCTGATTATCAATGAAGCAGAAAGAGTTGCTGCGAAAAACAATATCAATCTCCACGAATCGGGTGTTGCTGTTGCAGCAAAACGCTATACAATCCTTAACTATCTGCATAATCATCCTTCATTGGGCGTACTCATTCCGGCTGGCGAAAAAGAATACAAAAATCACGGGACTGTATTTAAGCAAATGCCTGCTTGGCCGCATGAAGGAAGTGTACGCGTAAACAAAGGCCAAATCATAGTTAATGCACCCAATTTCTCTTTCCTTGAGCTTCCTGATGGGTATTAATTCCTTTTGCGGCATCCTCGGTTTCCCCTATACACACAACATTGCTTGTAATAAAGCAGAAGATTGAGCATACTTGCTGGCATGCCCAATCTTCACATGATTACGTTCCTATGCCCGGCAGCGCGAGATTGACCGTACCTCGGGCCACTTAAACTTGCGCTGCATTACCGACTGAACCACCTGAGCAACCAAAGCTCTAATCCGCAGAGCTGAGGCCTCGGAATAATCCGCCCGCCGCCCCCAACATGGCGCCTTTTCCACGCAAGCGTGACTGGCTGTACTTCACCAGCAGGTCATACGCATTACATGCACTTTGGGAGCGAATTGTATTGACCTCCTAGAGATCTTCATTGGTGCGGTTACTGATATCGGCTTCCAAGGCGTGGCGAGGTCAGACTCCCACACAACGGCAGTACCGAAGCCGTCGATCCCGGAGGAAGACGCATCGGCACTGGCAGCGGAAAGCTGCATCTGAGCGTTACACTGCTCGCAACGGTTGTTCTCCGAGGCGGTTCGTGTAATGACGTTAGCCTGCTTTTCGACCAGGCGGCGGCACTCGTATGCGGGGCTTTGAATTCGCGGGCCTATCCACGCTCGAAAAAGCCTTCCTGAATTTTGCCCGTCAAGGTGGTGGCAGTAGTCAGTATAGTAGTGGCAGTTGTAAATCCCATGGCACACTTCCTCACACGATGCTATCCTCCCCTGCCAAGGAGAAGCGCACCAGGGGAATACGTTTTCACGCAGATAGCTATTCCGCCGCCTTACCCATGCTCAGACCAGTTCTGGGCGATAGCCGTTCGGCCTGGACGTACAAGAAATACCGCGCTGAGCTGGGGCTGGCGCATGATGTATCCGTCATGCCGGTATCGAACCGTACCAGAGAAAGCGCCCTGAAGCTGGAGTTTGTTAAACCGCGATAAACGCTGCACCCAGCGGATGCCCAGCTGGAGTTCATGAGCTCCCTGTCCCAGGCGAAGTTTGATGAAGACCGCCGACGCTCACGCCGAGTGATGCCCTCCGACCGCGACCTCGGACTTTCCTCCATGCAGGACGTTATCAATGTGCTAGGTATGTCCTGGCACCTGAGCAGCAACCCGCACAGCATGGATGAATAGGAAGCAGTCCTGATTCCTTCTGCTGCGCAGCAACTCAACATCCCACACACCACCCGTTAGGCGCAGCACTGATAACAATTCTTGCAAACAGATTGAGGAGCAGGCATACTGGAAAGCATGCCTGCTCCTCACATGATTACATTCCGGTGCCCGGTACAGTTGTTCAACCGGTTGGAAGAATTTGCCCGGCAGCGTGAGCTTGATCGCACCTCCGTGCTCAAGCTTGCGCTGCATTACTACCTGAACCAGCTGGGGTCCCGGAGCTCCAATTCACAGAGCTGAGCCCCCGGAAAAGCCCGCCAGCCGCCCCCAGCCAGGCACCTTTGTTGCGCAAGCGTGCCTGGCTGGCGTGCATCTGCAGGTCATACGCATCATACGCGCCCTGGCTGCGAATAGTATCAGCCTCCTGCAGTGCGGCATTGGTGCGGTTGTTGATATCATCCTCCAGGCGGGAGGCGAGATCAGACTCGCGCACAGCAGCGGTGCCGGAACCGGAGAGTCCGGAGGCGGCGGCATCTGCTCTGGCAGTGGCCAGCATAGCCTGGGCGTTGCGCTGCTCACGGCGGTTGTTTTCCAGAGCCGTCTGCGTGAGCACACCAGCCTGATTTTCGGCCAGGCGACGGCGTTCTACGGCGGCTGCATTGTAGGCGCGGGCCTGACGGCGTTCGGCAGAGGCCTCCACAGCCTTGCCCGCCACGCTGGCAGCGGTGGTCATTATCGTTGCAACAGTTGGAAATCCCATGCAGTCCTTTGTATACAAAAGCCCGCACACAGCCAAGAAAAAGCGGAGAGGAGGTTCATTATTTCACCTCGCGGCGAGCAGAAATGCGCACCTGAACCGGCAGGGGTTTCATCAGCGCACCCGCCACAGCCGCGCACTGCTCCGGGCTCAAGCCGGAGATGAAGCATTGCCTCCCCAGCTCCGCATGAACAACGGGGGCACTCATCACCACACCATTCAGCAGAATAGCCAGGCGGTCCTCTCCCCGTTTCATGCTGCGGGTCAGGCGGGTAAGCACCGCCGCCCCATGCGGTGTAAAGGCACAGACAACAACTGACCGCGCCGGTTCAGCTTCCGCGCACTCCAGCTCCTGCTCTGTGACAAGCATTCCCTCCTCTGCGGCTGCCTCCGGGCGCTGCACCACCAGGTATTCATAACTGGCACTGCCATCCTCCGGAGAGACCACCGGCCATTCGGCCAGCATGTAATCCGCCGCGCGCAGCCGCAGCGGCAACTCAGGCAGCACGGGCAGCTCCATATCCCCGGTGCCATTCTCCTCGCTCGCAATCACGGCGGATTCATACTGAGCCAGCAGCTCCTGCACCTCACCATCCATCACCAGCGTTTCGGAATCCGGGTGCACACGCAGCAACTGCAGGCTGACCCGCTCATTCAGCACGGTCTCCAGTTCATCCAATGCATCGGAATAGGCAGCAAGGCTGCGGATAAGTCCGTTCTCCACCCGGACCAGGAAAGCGCGTCCCTCGCGGCGAACCTGCACCCCCCGCAGCCCCACCCACTCGCAACGGCTCCGAATGGCGGCCTGCATGCTCTCGGCCTCCCGCTCATCCAGCTCCCGCTCGCTGCGGGGCACCACCTCCAGCTCATACACCGGAAACACCGCTGCCCCTGGTACCGGCAGCAATGCTCCCCCTCCAATCAGTGGAGCCACGGAACAAAAGATACCCAGGAGCAGAGTAATCAGCGACATACCGGCATTCTAGCACCCGGGCAGCTGATTGCAAGGAAATAGTTTCCCTGAATCGCGCGCACGCGCAGAAAATGACGCCCTGCAAGCTTGACGCCGCCCGAAAAACTGGCAGAATAGGGCAGTTCACCTATTAGCATCATGTTCCAGTTCTTACAGAGCCTCATTCATACACCGGCATTCTATTTCATCACGGGTATTCTGCTCATCGTGCTGTTCTTCTGGTACCTGGCTGCTGAAGAAGACAAAGTAAAGCGCAATGCAGGCACATTCTTCATCATTGGTCTGTGTTCTTTCTCGCTGCTTTCCCTCTTCCTCAACGGCATGCACTATGGTATCGACATCCGCGGCGGCGTGGAGCTCACCCTCGAGGTGCAGCCCAAGCTCAATGACCACGGCCAGATGACACCGCCCACGCAGGAAGACATGCAGCAGGCCTGCGACATCCTCAACGAGCGTCTGAATGCCACTGGTACCAGCGAAGTGCAGATTCTTCACTCCGGCAACAAGATTCTCATCCAGATTCCCCAGCAGGATAATGACCCCGAGAAGAACAAGGAGAAGCTGGATGCCATGGTGAAAACCCTCACCAAGATGGCTAAGCTGGAGCTGCTGGCTGTTTATCCCGAGACCGACCGCGTTATCTATGATGCCGAAACCCAGGAAGCCATTGCTGCCTATGAAACCAAGCAGCAGGCCTATGAGGCAGAGCTGGCCGCCGGCAACACCAAGGCCCGCAAGCCTTCCATGCCCCGCATTCCCAGCAAGTTCGGTCTGAATGACTACATGATTCTTCCCTACCCGCACATCAACGAGGAAACCGGCCTGCCCGAAATCAACAAGCAAGGCCACCCGGTGGTGGAATACATGGTACTGCAGAAACCCTATGCCGCCATGCAGAAGGACATGTACATCACCGGTAAGGAAGTTTCCCGTGCCCAGCCGGACTACGTGCGCAAGGGGTATGTGGACGTGGTGCTGAACCGCACCGGTGCCGACCGCATGGGCCGCCTGACCGGCAGCATGCAGATTGGCCGCGACCGACTGGCCGTAGTGCTGAATAACCAGATCAAATGCGCTCCCGTGGTGCAGGCCGTGCTTCACAAAGACTTCAACATCAGCGGTCTGAACGGCAAGGGCGAGCCCGAGGACATCTCCAAGGCCCTGGCCAACCCGCTTTCCAGCGACCTGAAGGTGGAGGGCCGTAAGGACGTATCTGCCCAGCTGGGTCAGAGCGCTCTGGAGCAGAGCGGCATCGCCGGTGCCGTGGGTCTGCTGGGTGTATTCCTCTTCTGCTTCTGGTACTACCGCAGCGCCGGCATGGTGGCCATGGTAGGCCTTACCTTCAACGCCATTGCCCTGCTGGGGCTTATGAGCCTGTTCGGCTTCGTGCTCACCCTGCCGGGTATCGCCGGTATCGTGCTGACCATGGGTGTGGCAGTGGACGCCAACGTGCTCATCTACGAACGCATGCGCGAAGAGCGCAACGCCGGGCGTCCCTTCCTGGTATGCCTGCGCCAGGCATACGAGAAAGCCTTCTCCGCCATCTGGGACTCCAACATCACCTCCCTTATCACCGCCGTCATCCTTTTCTGGATTGCAAGTGGTTCTATTAAAGGCTTTGCCGTGACCACCAGCGTAGGTATCATTACATCACTCATCGGTGCTGTGGTGGTGACTCGCGTGCTGTTCTTCTGGGCTGAACACCTGGGCATGCTCAAGGAATTCGAGTTTGCCCGCGCCCCCTTCCAGGGCAAGACCTTCAACTTCATGAAGTACCGCAAGCACGCCATGATTGGTTCTTCCCTCCTTCTGCTGGCGGGTCTTGCCTATGCCGTATTCGGCCGTGGCGAAAGCGCGCTGGGCGTGGACTTCATGGGTGGTTCCACCTCCACCTACGTGGTACCGAATGACTCCCCCCTCGACTACAAGAAGCTGGAAAACTACGTGGAGAACATGAAGCTCTCCAAGAAGCCCACCACCCAGCAGTTCACCTCTGCCACGGATACCAGCATCAAGATCCGCTGCGCCAACAAGGAAGAAGCTCTGCTCATTGATAAGGAGCTGCGCGCCAATGTGCCCGGTGTGAAGGAGCTGCAGGCTCCCTCCATTGAAGAAGTGAGTGCCGCGCTCGGTTCTGCCTTCTTCAAGACAGCGCTCATCGCCCTGGCTGCAGGTATGCTCGGCATCACCATCTACCTGGCTATCCGCTTCGAGTGGTCCTTTGCCATGGGTGCTTTCTTCTCCACGCTTCATGACGTGCTGGCCATCATCATTCTGGTGGTTGTGCTCGGTACCGAGCTGAGCATCATTCACATAGGTGCATTCCTCACCGTGGCCGGCTACTCGATTAACGATACCATCGTGATTTACGACCGCATCCGCGAGCACCTGAGAATGGCTGACCCGGGCGAGAAGCTGATTGACATCATGAACGATGCCATCAACACAACACTGTCCCGTACGCTGCTCACCTCCGGTTCCACCATTGCAGCCCTCATCGCACTGCTGGCGCTGGGCGGTCCCTCCATGTGGGACTTCTCCATCACCATGCTCATGGGTATCTTCATCGGCACCTATTCCTCCATCTTCATTGCCTCCCCCGTGGTGCTCTACTTC
>JAZOTV010000079.1:0-3982 GCA_045657815.1 Akkermansia sp. | reverse complement strand
AAAAAAAACCCCCGCGCGGCGGGGGCGGGGGTGGGCTTTTTTTGGCAAATCACAGAAGAGAAGCCAGGGCTTCCTCGGCCAGCAACTTGCAGTTGCGCAGGTCGAGCTTGCCGGTGGGCAGAATCGGGATGGCTTCCACAGGCACAATGTACTTCGGAGCCCAGAGGGTGGGCATCTGGCGGTCAGCCAGGCCGGTGCGGATGTTCTGCAGAATCTCCTTTTCCTCAGAGCTGCGCTGGTGTTCATCCAGTGCGGAGAGCAGCACGATGGCCTCACCCTTCTGCGGGTCGGTCACACCGGTGATGGCAATCTGCACGCCGCCTTCGGCAGCAGGGTCAATCTGGAAGATATCCGTAAGAGCCTGTTCCACAGCTTCGTGCGGCACCATTTCGCCACCAATCTTGGAGAAGCGGGAAAGGCGGCCACCCAGGGTAATGAAACCGTTGAGGTCCATCTTGCCTATATCGCCGGTCTTGAACCAGCCATCCTTGAAAAGGGTGGGATTCAGCTCAGACTTGCCTACATAACCAGTGAACACGTTAGCCCCCTTGAACCAGATCATACCCTGCTCCGTGAGCGGCAGTTCCTTGGTGTCATCGTCCACATCGGTGATACGCACGGCAATGCCGGGCAGCGGAATACCGATGGTGCGCGGCAGGTGGCCCGGCACATAGAAGGCAGACCCGGGAATCATGGGCGCATTCGGCATGTTCACAGCACACACCGGGGAGGCCTCAGTCAGGCCGTAGCCTTCCAGCAGAGTCACACCCGTGCGTTCCTTGAACTCGCGCTCCAGGTCAGGCTGCAGCTTCTCTGCACCCACAATGAAGTAGTGCACAGCTGCGAAGGTGTCCTTATCGGCGCGGCGCAGCATGGCGCGGGCAAAGGTGGGCGTGGCGCACACCACGGTAAGGCTGTATCGTTTGCACAGGTCGCACAGGTTGCGGGCATCCGTCGGGTTCGGGTAGGCGCAGAAGCTGTAGCCGGTAAGCAGCGGCAGCATCATGGTCACCGTAAGACCGAAGCTGTGGAAAATGGGCAGACTGGCCAGGAACTTCTCCTCACCCAGCGGAATACGGTTGGCGCACTGGGCCACGTTGGCCAGCAGCATGCGGTGGCTGAGCACCACACCCTTGGGCTCACCACTGGAACCGGAGGTGAAGAGCATCACAGCCTCATCGTTGTTGCGGTGGGCATCGGTGTCGAACATCTTGCAGATCACGCTGGCCGGGGCGGCCTTGGCCATGAGCACATTGGTAATGAGCGTCTTCTTGTTCAGGTTCTTCAGCAGATCTTCCACGATGATGAGCTGCTCCTCCGGCGGCCAGGGGAAAGTATCCAGCTTCTGCATGAACTTGCGGGCGGTGATGAAGGTCTTCAGACCCGCCTGACGCACGGTGCTCTCAAAGGCAGCCTTGGAGGAGGCGTAGTTGATGAGCACCGGGGTGATGCCGGCCAGCAGGCAGCTCAGCGTGGCAATGGTGCCGCCGGGACCGGGGGGCAGAATCACGCCCATGCGCTTCTCTCCGCGCTCCTTCAGCAGCTTCGCCACCGTCATGGATACACCCAGCACCTTGAAGAAAGGCAGAGTGGAGTGCGTCATGCCGTCAATAATCTCGGCCTTCGGGCTGGCCTTCATGGACTTCACCAGAGCTGTGGTCAGTGAGCCGCGCAGCAGCGGCTGGGCAGAGTAAAGCTCAGAGCTGCGCTGCAGCCAGGCAGCCATCAGGCGCTCACCGGTCTTCGGACCAGGATGCAGCTGCGGCAGAATGCTCAGCTCCTCGCTGTAGCCGGCCTTCGGCTCACTGCGGAACAAATCCTTCACCGTATCTGTGTAGTAACCCACAAACACCGGCACGGGGGAAATGTGCAGACTTCCCACCGTGGCAAGGAAGGGGGAGGGTACGTCGGCATGGCAACCGCGCGTCTTGCTCACCAGACCAGGCAGGAACACCACACTGTTGCCCTGGTGCAGCTGCTCCATAATCTGTTCACGCACGGCTCGGGAGGTCGTGTTTCGGAAATCAAAGTATTCGATGTGCACCTTCTTCTTCGTGAGGTACTCCATCACCTCCGGGTGCGGCGGAAATGTCGGATCCACCAGGTAGCACACCTTGCCGTCCAGCAGCTTGTGCAGCGCCTTCCCCACCGCCACGCTCAGGCGGTTCGGCATGTAGAAACCGGGACTCACGATATTCTCCTCACCGGTCACATTCACCGGATTCCCTTTAAGGCTAAGCAGACTTACCATATGTAGTATTGTTGTAAATGTTTCCTGATACAGGCTTCGCTGGCTTCAAAAAAGCCGCCCGACTGTTTCCTTCAGCGGGCGGCTTTCTTGCCCACAGACTCTATGCTAGCATATTGTCTGCGCTATTTCCAGCGTAAAACGCTGTGCTTGATTAGAATTTGTAGGTTGCAGTCAGATCACCCACCACAGCGTAGTCGCGGAAGGGCGTGTACTTGCTGCCGTAGAACTTGGCCTCGGACTGAGTGTTAGCCTGACGACCACCACGGCCGAGCCAGTTGAAGCTCACAGAGGGAGTCAGGATGAAGTTCTTGGCCTCGTTCACGAACCAGGGGGTGGAAAGCTTCACCCAGTATGCCTGCAGACCGTTGTCGCAAGCGTTGTGGCTGGGGGTGTAGAACTGGGAAGAGGCACTCAGACCGAACTCCAGGATACCGGCCACCTTGATGTTCTCGGGGGAGCCTACGATGGGAGCCTTGAAGCGGGCGTGCCATTCGAACCACCAGCCGTCAACAGTGTCGAACGTGCGGGCGATGTTCATATCAGCGGAGAACCAGGCCACCGGAGTCACCTCAAAGTTGGTCCACACCTGCTGCATGCGGGACTGACTCTCACCGTCGAAGTGCTTGGCCACCACACCGGCGATACCACCGTGGATGAAGTCATGACCAAAGGACACATTCCACAGATCCTTGGTGTACTTGACACCGTTGCGAACGATAAACTCGTTCTCGATGTTCTTGGCACCCATCTGACCGTGCGCTGCATAGGCACCATCAAATTCTGCGCTGTAGCCGGCAGGAGGAGCAGCAGCATAACCCAGCTTGGCAGCAAACTCATCGCGAGAGAAACCGGGGTTGCCATACAGGGTGTGACCAGACATCGGAGCCTTGTAGGACAGAGCACCAACGTAGCTCCATGCACCTTCCTTACCAAAATCATAGCCCAGCTGAAGAGCACCCATGCCTACACCTTCACCCTGCACTGCCACGCGGGTAGGTACATATCCGTGGATGGTGTAAGCCGTACCGGCACCAACGTGTACAGCGCCACTGAGACGCTTGAAATCCTGAGGAGTATTCACCGTGGTAACGGTTACTTCTGCTACTTCACCAGCGTATGCCACACCCATCAGGGCGGCCATCATGGTAATAAGGCTCTTTTTCATAGTTTGTATTGTGTTGTTTCGTGTATTTAGAAAGGGAACCTGCCTGCTCTTGCAGCCTCAGCCTCCTGCGGCCTTAGAGCCCGGCTCCGCACTCATGTTATCTGAAAAGCAGTGCACGGTCAAGATTAAAATATAGACCATACTCTAGCTTTTTTGTAAATTTATTCAACTTTCTTCCTGTTTTTCTTTGCTGTTTGGGTATTTTTGGGAATAATTATCTGATTTTTGCCCTAAAAATGACACAAAAAGACCATTTTATGACAAGATTGCCCGATTTTTACCGACAAGCTGATGATTGGGCACAAAATGCAGGGCCTCCCCCTTCGGAGCACGGGACCTGCATGAATGTAGAACTTTGGATGTTGGATGCTGGATGTATAAAATTCCGCGGGCAAAGTGGGAATGATTAAGGATTAATGAAAAATTTGGCGAGGAAGCAAGCCGCCGCAACATATTGAAGCCAAGCTCTCTGTCACCCGTTTATACGGGTTCCATTGTGTTTTTTACAAAACGAGTGGTTTCGCGGCTGATGCCGCTCCACCACTTCGCTATTGATATATCGCCCG
>JAZOTV010000078.1:0-8933 GCA_045657815.1 Akkermansia sp. | reverse complement strand
GCCACCGCTCTGTCACCCGCTCCGCGGGCTCTGAAACTTTTTTAGCCTAGCCGGGGCTGCGAGCGCTGACGCGCTCTTACCCCGGCCTTCTATCTTTCACCCACTTCGTGGGCTCAAAATTCCGCTGGCTTCGCCAGCCCCCGCCAAATCGCCATCTATAGCGCATAAGGAGGGGGCAGGCTCCAAAACGGTGTTGATAATGCAGTCAATTGTGAAACCTTTGGGTCACATGTGCAGAGTTGCAATACAACAGAATTTGTCATTTACAAAATCTTATTAACCTTTTATAATACACTTATTATGTGCTGGAGCGAATTTTTCATCTTAATAGCGATTGCCATAGTTCTTTTTCTGGTAATTCTCTTTTTATTCAACGTTATCGTTGTTTATTCTGCCTATTTCTTTCTTAATTTGGGCAAAAAGCTCTTACGATGCATAACCTGGCCATTCCGTGCCCTTGGCCGTCTCGTCTCCCCTCAAAAGAAGAAAAAGACTCAGCACTTTCACTTTGAGGACGATGATATAGATATCCGCTTTTAGCATTGCTTCATATATGTATGAAAAAGGAGAGAGCCTGAAAACTCTCTCCTTTTTTAGTCTATTTACAAACTAGCATTACGTCGCTTTATCAAATAAAGGATATGCCGGGAGGCGAGTGATTCGCTAAAACGAAAAGCATTGAAGTTTATTAATGAATGAGCCTTGCTAGGTTCGTTCGTTTGACAAATAATAAGTTTATCACCAGTCAATAGAAAAGCCGCCACCGAGGCATGCAGCATCAATCCTCCTTTGCTTCGCTTTATTTTCTCTCTCTTCCGCTTTCAATCTTTTCTGACGTCCGTATTTCATACTCAAATAGCGCCACTTTAACACTTTTTCAAAATCAGCTGCAGAGATTTCACATTTTGGGAGCTGAAGCTTCACCCACCATATATGTTTCTTTCTCTTTTCATCCAATTCTTTGCACTCTACATTGAGCAATTGAAGCTCTATCAAATCCATAGCAATTTTTCTCTGCCTTTCATTAAGGCTGAAGGCCGCATTATCATCATAAGTAGAAACAACGTGTTGAATGAGAGAATCGTTTCCGCCGTCATCCTCCGCTTCAAGATAATATTCGTAACGACCTGAACATACATATTTGTTTCTTAGCTTTATAAGCTCCTTAAATAGAGCTTCCTCGCCGGCATTCAATTCCTCTTTTTTGCTCCACATATGGTAAAACTCGTCTTTCCCGAAATCTACGAAATTAAAATACTCCAACGCCTCCGACCTTTCCGGATCCGGCAAGGGGAGATTCAATCGAGCAAGAACAAGATTAAGGAAATGACGAGTTTCTGCCATGTCATTATATTATCACATAATCTCCTCAAAGGGAATCAAAATAATACCAGAATTAACTCCCTCACAATTGAGGCGTATTGCCTCAAAACAAAGTTGTAATTTGGCAAAGTTTATCATTTACAAAATCTTATTACCTTTTATAATACAAATGTTATGTGTGGAGTGGATTTCATCTTATTAGTGGCTGCCGGTGTGCTCATCTTAATTATCTACTATTGGATTGTAAGTGGTCTGATAGACACGTGTGCATTTGCTTGTAGGCTATTAAATCGTATAATAACCTGGCCGTTCCGCGCCCTTGGCCGCCTCGTCCCCCCCCAAAAGAAGAAAAAAACTCAGCACTTTCACTTTGAAGACGATGATATATAATAAATAAAATTAGTTACAATTTAACCTTTCATAATACAAATGTTATGTGTCTGAGCGAGTTTTTTATGATAATGATTGCTGCATTATTAGCAATTATGCTTATAGGCGGTATTATTGGCTTTATTATAGGAGAGAGTTTCAATATTGCGTTCTTACTCCTTAAGATTGTATCATGGCCGTTCCGCGCCCTTGGCCGCCTCGTCTCCCCTCCAAAGAAGAACAAGACTCAGCACTTTCACTTTGAGGATGATGATATTGATATCCGCTTTTAGCATTGCTTCATATATGTATAAAAAAGGAGAGAGCCTGAAAACTCTCTCCTCTTTTATTATGGCTATGTTTGTAACTTTTTACCACCTCGCCGCTGACTTTTCACTCACACCTACTTCGCTAGATTTTTATCTACTTAGCGCATGATGAGCTGCCGGCCTTACTACCAGAACTAGAGCAGGAATCGGCATAAGCGATACACGTTACCCCACCCTTCGTATGAGAGGTGGGGATTACCGTTTTCAACAGTGAATATTCCTTCCATAGCAAAGCAGCCATCAGCAGAGTCAGGACAATCATTGACAGCTTGTTCCACCGTCATGATAGAAAGCAACAAGGCATCACGAACTTCAAAGTCCTTGCCGTTGCCCAGCTCCCTTTGCAAGCACTCTGCTCTCTCACCATAAAGCGTTTACTTTCTTAAAGCTGTAGAGAGTAGAAGATAAAAATCACCGCCCTCGGTCTTGAAACCTTGGGCGGTCGCGCGATGCAGGGCTTGGTTACCCTGCTTGAACTTGTAGTTGTTCCTTACTTGCGGCCTGTCTGGGCGTATCAACGAGTAGCACGACGGCGGCGTGCAGCCAGACCTGCCAGAGCCAGCAGGGAAAGCGTGGCTGTGGTGGGCTCAGGAACGATGTCAGTAGATACGGATGCGGCGGTGAATGAAGGTGTATCCACACCATTGACAGAGAATACAATGTTATCCACTGTTACACTTTTTCCGAGGTCGAACTTCAAGGCTTCGTTGTTTGTCCAAGCAGAAGATGTGAGAGTAAGAGTGAATACGCTGTTGGTAGTATTCCACGCAATCTGACCAGTGATTGTGGATGTATCAAAAGGCATACCTCCGTTAAGAGATTTAGTTGCAGTTATACCGTAACAGTCATCTATATCACTTTCGCGGAAGATGTAACCCTTGTTTCCAACTCTGTCGCTTGTTCCAACCTGCAATTCCGCTGCGGAAGAGGTGTAATCACTTGTATTGTTATGACCAACAACAATAGCCTGACCACCACCAGTTAAAGCGAAAGTGAGCGTTGTAAGGGACTTCTCTACCGTATCAGTGCTATGAAATGCATGCGGACGATTTACTGTGAATGAGAATTCAAGCACGTCGACAGGTGCGGAAAGAGTAATCGCTTCGTCAAGGGCATACTTTGCGTAATCAAAAGTTTTCCAGTTAGATGCACTAGGGGCGATAGTGCCATTGGTTACAACAGCGTCACCTTTGTCAGGAGCACCTGCTGTTGAAAGATTAAAAACTTCATCAGCCACAGCCACACCAGCCAGAGCGAGGAGTGTGATAATTGTTTTCTTCATATTAGTAAGAATTGATTATTAGATGTTTAGATTAGACTGTCCAAGTTGTTCCATCTCTTGCGCATTGAGAAGAGAGCAGACTTGCTACAATCCAACGAACCTACAATACAGCATTGACGATGCTGTAGCAAGCATATAATTCGTAAAAGATTAGAATTTTACGAGTTAGAGCATCATCAAGAATTACAACCAGAGCGTGTGTGAGATGCTCAATTATACCTAACAAACAGAGTTTCAATGCAAAGATAAGGGGTCAGCATCAGCAATGCTGATGTCACCTTATCCAATTCCCCCTTATACAGTAGCAGGGCGGATGTTGTAGTAATCCTCGGCTTCCGTCTTTGTAATGGCTCGGCGGTAGTGTTTGAGCAGCATGCCGATGTCATGTCCCAACTGATTAGCAGTTTCGGTGTAACCCTGACTTTCAGCCATGAATGATGCCTGTCACGGTTGCCGGTGTTTTAAGGAAAGAACTGTGGGTAAATTCAGGGCAAAAGTTACAAAATTCTGTGAAACACAATAACAAGTTGTGTTTGCAACTTGTTGATTGACAAATAAGGAAGAGCCTCGCCGCAATGGCAAGGCTCTTCCCCAACTTACTACCTATGAAACTCAGTCCTCCGTTTTGAAAGCTTCCGGTGCTCTCTCCTTCACCGGGAGCCGGAGGGGCTGATGAAGTGTAGATGCCCGCGGAAGGGCTAATGTTCAAAGTTTTTTTGGGAAATGGTTAATTTTTTCTTTCAGAGGCGGTTCCGGTGGAGTTTGCGGGCTCCAGGTTCCATTCATCCACCTCTGCCGGCTCGGGTTCATCTTCCGGCAAGGGGGCAGGTTTCACCAGGCTGGGATCCACGGCATCGAACTGGCCGTTCCAGAGATAACGGCGGGATTCCGTAATAAGCACCGGGGTGAGCCACACCAGGCAGATGAGGTTCGGGATGGCCATGAGGGCGTTGGCACAGTCTGCAAAGCGCCACACGAGACCGCTCTGCGGGAGGATGCAGGCCACAAATACAGCTGCAACCCACACCAGGCGGTACACAGTAATATAGCGCTGGCCGCTCAGGTACTGCACAGCGCGTTCACCAAAGTAGGACCAGGCCAGAATGGAGGAGATAACGAAGGTGACCAGGCTGAAGGTAAGCATCATGGAGCCCAGGCCGCCCACGGTACCAAAGGAGTAGAAGACTATCAGTTCACCTTCTGGGGCGTGCATCACAAAGGGTTCTGCCAGGGCGGCGGTGGTGAGGGTGACACCGGTGAGCAGGCAGATAACAACGGAATCCCAGAAGGGGGCGGTGGAGGCCACCACAGCCTGCTGCACGCTGTTGGGGGTATCTGCCGCAGCAGAGACGATACCAGAGGAGCCCAGGCCGGCTTCATTAGAGAACAGGCCACGGCGCACGCCCACCTTCATGGCCAGCATGATGGTGGAGCCCAGGAAACCACCGGCAGCGGCCTGGTTGGTAAAGGCGCACTCCCAGATGCGCTGAAGGGCCGGCAGCACATAATCTGCATGCATAGCCAGCACCAGCACACAGCCGACGATGTAGACCAGGGTCATGATGGGCACAAAGGCTGAGCACACGCGGGCAATGCCACGCAACCCACCGATGAGCACCAGCCCCACCAGCAGCGCAAGCAGCGCGCCGGTGAACCAGGTGGGCACCGACATGGCACTTTCATTCAGCACGCGGGCAGCGGTGCTGGCCTGGGTCAGGTTGCCCACGCCGAACGCCGCAATGGCGGTGAACACGGCAAAAAGAACAGCCAGCCACTTGCACTTCATGCCATGCTCAATGGCATACATGGGGCCGCCCACGAGGTTCCCCCTGGAGTCCAGGCGGCGGAAACGCACAGAAAGCAGGCTTTCTGCATAGCGGGAGGCCATGCCCAGCAAGCCGGTAATCGCGCACCAGAACACAGCACCGGGGCCACCACTGGCCAGGGCCACAGCCACGCCCACAATGTTACCTGTGCCAATGGAGGCTGCCAGAGAAACCGCCAGGGCGCCATAGTGGGAAATGCTGTTGCCCTCTGCCTTGCGGCGCAGCGAGTATGCAATGCCGCGGAAGAGGTAGCGCTGCGGCACCCGCAGCACCAGGGTGAGATACAGGTGAACCCCCAGCAAGGCAAAGACAAGAACATAGCCCCACAGGCAGCTACTTACGGTAGAGAGAAAAGTATCAATTACATCAAGCATGACTGTCTGGCATGATACCTGACTCAGCATCAGGAGTCAAGCTCCGGGCTCACCATACCCGACAAAAAAACATGTATGTGGCACAAAGATTTTACAATCGGCTGATTGATCAACACCGTTTATGCGAAGAAGCCCCCCCTGCCTTGCAGCATCGTACCCTCAATTCACCAACGGAAACAGCAGGGAGACAATAAAAATATCTGCCGCCAGAATCAGGATATCCATGGGCAGGCCCACGCGAAGGAAATCTGCAAACCGATATCCGCCCGGGCCATAGATAAGCATGTGCCGCGGGGAGCCTATGGGGGTGGCAAAACAGCAGGAAACCGCTATCATGAGCGCTACGCAGAACGCCAGAGGCTCCGCCCCCACAGCCTGCGCACTACGCAGGGCAATGGGGAAGAAAATGGCCGCTGCCGCAGCATTGCCGATGAATTCTGTGCAGAAGAGCGCCACAGCACACACCGCCGCCATGACCACCAGCGGATTAGTGCCGCAGAACCCCAGCAGCAGCGCTGCAATATCTGCCGCTACTCCGGTTTTATCCATAGCCGTGCCCAGGCAGATGGAGCCGGCAAAGACCATGAGCACATTCCAGTTGATGCTCTCATGCGCCTGCTGTACCGTGCAGCAGCGGCATACCAGCGTGACGGCCGCTGCCAGAAAAGCTGCCTGCAGCAGGGTGAGCACACCGGTGGTGGTGAGCAGCATCAGGCCCAGCATCGTGGCGCCGGCCGCGCCGGTGCGCCAGCCAACGGGCGATTTGCGGCGGCGGGGCACGTAGTGCACATCCTTCCCGAGAGCAGGCGGAATCTCGCTTTCACTTTCCAGCAGCAGGGTATCACCTGCCAGCAGGGGCACCTGCCCGGCATCTCCCACCAGCAATTCACCCCGCCGCAGCACACCTGCCAGGTGCACACAGTGCCGGGAGGTCAGCCCGGTATCTGCAAAGCGCCTGCCGATAAGCCGGCTTCCTATCATCACGTATGCCCTGTGGTGGTGCAGGTGTGCGCTGCCGGCGCCGAACACGCGACGCGAAGGCTGGCGCTCCGGCAACCAGCGCTGCAGCACCTGCATGCCCGCCAGCCCCACCGCCAGGCAGAACAGGCCGGCCAGGGTGGGGGTGAAAATGCTCAGGCTCACGCCGGTTTCCTGGGTATACAAGCCGGAGATGATGAGATTGGGTGCGCTGCCAATCAAGGTGCATACCCCGCCCAGCCCCGCTGCATAGCTCAGCGGTATCAGCAGGCGGGAAGGCGCCACCCCCAGGCGGCGGGACCACAGCTTGACCACATGAATAAACAGCGTGGTCACCGTGGTATTCCCCAGAATAGAAGCCAGCCCGGCCACGGGCAGCATGAGCCGCACCAGCGCCTGCCGGTATCCAGCTGGCCGCCCCAGCACATGCCGCTCTACCCAGTGCAACCCGCCGGTATGCACCAGCCCGGCCACCACCACAAACAATAAGGCCACCACGATGACGGAGTCAGAACTGAACCCGGCCAGTGCCTCGCGGGCATCCAGCACCCCGCTGACCAGCAGCACCGCCATGCCCCCCAGGAAAACCAACTCCGCCTGCAGACGCGTGAACAGCAGCAGGGCAAAAATACCCCCCGCCGTCAGCAGGGTAATCAAGGCATGAAAACTCAGCCCCGTCTGCACGAATTCTTCCATACGCCGTATCCTTCCCGGCAGAATAACCCCTCCAGGCTGTATATGTCAATCAAATTACACCTTCCCAGGCAGATAAGCGCAACTTGGACCGACAAAAACCAATTTGTCGATGTACAATTGACAAGGTACAAAGTACAATTCTGATATTCCGCGAGCCGCTGGCTCGCCTGTTATTCAGCTGCGGCATAGCCGCAGGAAACTTTTCATTTGTACATCGTCATTTGTCAATTGTACTTTCCCACAAATCCCAATTGTCATTCATCACCTGTCAATCCCTTGCGGGGCTTATAGGTGGTCAGCTTCGTTTTCCTGCGCTTTTTCGGGGCAAAGTATTCCGGGTGAGCGGCGGCCCAGGCCTCGTACAAATCCGGGCGGTTGGCCCTGGTGCGCTCAATGGATTTTTCCAGCTTCCATTCGGCAATGGCTTTGTGGTTGCCGGAGAGGAAGACGGCGGGCACCTCCATGCCGCGGAATACATTCGGCTTGGTGTAGGCAGGGGCTTCCAGCAGGCCGTTGGAGAAAGATTCCTCCACGCTGCTGCGGTCATCGCCCAGGGCGCCGGGCAGCAGACGCGCAATGGCATCGATGACCACCACGGCGGCAATGGCGCCATTTGTCAGAATATAATCGCCGATGGAAATCTCCCTGTCCACCAGCGTGTCAATCACGCGCTGGTCCACGCCCTCGTAATGGCCGCAGAGGAAGATGTAATGCGCATCCCCGCCCTGCATGCAGGGGGCGGCCAGTTCCTCTGCCACCGGCTGGCTGAACACGCGGCCCTGCGGGGTCATGAGAATCACCTGCGTATTCTCCTGGCGCAGCTCTTCGATGGCCTCGAAGATAGGTTCGCACTTCATCAGCATGCCCTGCCCGCCACCGCAGAGGTAATCATCCGTGCGGCGGTATTTATCATGCGTCCAGTCCCGCAGCTGGTGGGCGCGCACCTCGATAAGCCCTGCCTCTGCTGCGCGCCCCATGATGCTCTGGGAAAGCGGCACAGAGATGAGCTCCGGGAAAAGAGTGAGAACGTCTATTTTTAACATAATTTACAATTTACGAAGTACAATGGACAATTTGCAGAATTCCGCTCGTTTCACTCGCAGGAGGATTTAGTCCTTCAAACGGGCTCGAAAAGTTTTTGCAGATGAAGTGATGATAGCGCAAATTTCGCGGGCTTCCTGATAAAGAGGTTCCAGTCTGGAGGGTTTTACAAGCTCAAATCGTTCTATATGTTCCAGCCAGTACAGGCATTCATCCGACTCTTCCTCGCAGATTTTGAGTTTGTGAAGAAAATCACGGTCAGATTTGGCCCGGCAAGCAGCGCGATAATTTGCTCCTACCGAGGATGCACATCGCAGCAGTTGTTTGCCGTACACCTCTGCCAGGAGGGTCTCACGCCCCATACTCAGCACCAGATGCCCCACCCGGAAGCTGAATTGCCGGGTACGTTCCTTCATGCTTTCGCTTTGTACTGACATGGCCGGAATGAAAAACACAAAGTACAATTGGCGAGCTACGCGAGCGGAACTGAACCAATTGTACTTTGTCCTTTGTAAATTGTACTTATCAGGCGTTGGCGTTGTGGCGGAGCATGGCTTCCACGTAGCCGTCGATGTTGCCATCCATCACGTCCTGAATGTTACCGCATTCGAACCCGGTGCGCAGGTCCTTCACCATCTGGTAAGGCTGGAACACGTAGGAGCGGATCTGGTTACCCCAGGCGATATCGCCCTTCTCGGAGTACTGGCGGTCGGCC
>JAZOTV010000077.1:0-3718 GCA_045657815.1 Akkermansia sp. | reverse complement strand
GCGTGGAAGGCCCCCTGCGCCCCGGCGTCACCGCCAAGGATGTGGCCCTGCACATCATCGGCAAGCTCGGCGCCAACGGCGGCCTGGGCTATGCCTATGAATTCGGCGGCAGCGCCATTGAATCCATGGATATGG
The DNA here is from genome assembly GCA_045657815.1 of Akkermansia sp. Taxonomy (GTDB): domain Bacteria; phylum Verrucomicrobiota; class Verrucomicrobiia; order Verrucomicrobiales; family Akkermansiaceae; genus Akkermansia. The sequence goes on along the minus strand of JAZOTV010000077.1, from coordinate 3,583 downwards.
ATGGCCGACTGACCCTCTGCAACCTGGCCATTGAAGGCGCCGCCCGCTGTGGCTACATCAACCCGGACGAAACAACCTTCGAATACCTGAAAGGTCGCCCGTATGCTCCCAAGGGCGAAGCCTGGGATGCCGCCGTGGAGCGCTGGAAGAGCTTTGCTTCCGATGCTGATGCCGTGTACGATGATGTGGTCATCATCCCGGCAGAGGAAATCGAGCCTACGGTGACCTGGGGTATTTCTCCCGATATGAACATCGGCATCGGCGGCAGCGTGCCTGCCCCTGAGGATGCCCGCGACGACGAAGGTCGCAAGGCATACACCACAGCCCTTGAATACATGAAACTCACCCCCGGCCAGCCTATCAAGGGCCTTCCTGTGGATGTGGTGTTCATCGGCTCCTGCACAAATGGCCACATCACTGACTTCCGCGCCGTCGCCCCCTACCTGAAGGGTCGCAAGGTGAAGCCGGGTATCAAGGCCCTGGCCGTGCCGGGCTCCCAGATGACCGCCCTGCAGTGTGAAGCGGAAGGCATTGCTCAGATTTTCCGCGAGGCCGGTTTCGAGTGGCGCCTGCCCGGGTGCTCCATGTGCCTGGCCATGAACCCGGATAAACTGGTGGGCGACCAGATCTGTGCCAGCACCAGTAACCGCAACTTCAAGGGCCGCCAGGGCAGCCCCACGGGTCGCACCCTGCTCATGAGCCCCATCATGGCCGCCGCAGCCGCCATCACCGGCACTGTGGCGGATGCCCGCGAGGTGTTCGACATTCAGTAACCCGTAACCTTTCTTCAACACATGCCTCTTACCAAGATTATCAGCATCAGCGGCAAGGCCGTTCCCGTGGCCGGGGCGGATATGGATACTGACCGCATCATTCCCGCCCGCTTCCTCAAGTGCATCACCTTCGATGAACTGGCCGGCACCATGTTCTATGACGAGCGTTTCAACGCCGATGGCTCCTCCAAAGGCCACCCCATCGACGCCCCGCAGCACGCCGGCGCCTCCATTATCCTGGGTGGTGAGAACTTCGGCTGCGGCTCCTCCCGAGAGCACGCTCCCCAGGCCATCAAGCGCAGCGGTATTCAGGCCATCGTGGCCGAGACTTTTGCCGAAATCTTCTTCGGCAACAGCAGTGGCATCGGCCTGCCCTGCGTGCGCGCCAGCCGAGAGGACCTGCTCCGCGCCATGGAAATCGCCACCGCCGAGCCGGACACTCCGTGGACGGTTGACCTGGAAAGCATGACCCTGAGCTGCCCCGCCGCCAGCTTCCCCATCACCATGCCTGCCGAGCCCCGCGAGGCTCTCATGCAGGGCAAGTGGGATGCCGTGGTGGAACTCATGAATGCCCCCGAGGCCGTGGCTCGGCTGGCCGCCACCCTGCCCGCCCCCAGCAGCAAGTAAACACTCCTTCTGTCCTCTATGCTCGCCCTCATCACACCCTTAATCACCCGAGGTGTTATTGACAACACCTTGAGGGGAGTGACACACCTCACCTTGTGGGGTGTGGATGGCGGCGAGCCCATTGACTTCATCCTGGAGGGCAACTGCCTGCGTGATATCGCCGGCTGCCGGGTTTCCTTCACCAACCGGGTTCCCGCCCGTGCCCAGAATGATGAGCATCCGGTGCTGGCCCGTCTGCGCAGCCACTCCCAGGGGCATGTACAGGCAGGCGATATCACCCTCTCCCGCCGTGTACCGGAGGAGGATAACCGCCGGGCTATTACCAACCAGCTCTCCATAGAACTCTTTGTGCAGCGTGAAACCAGGCTGCTTATTGAAACGGCCGATTTCGACTATGAAATTTCCCTGCCGCAGTGGGAAATGAGCTGGCAGGAAGCCAACAGCCAGGCATTTCTGAACATGGAAGCCCTGCGCGACCACGTGGCCTATAATGTATCCCGCTTCGAGGGTGCCGCCATGGCCATCATTCATGCCGAAAAACTCCCCAGCTGCTCCTGGGATGCCCGCTTGAACCGGGCAGAGGCCTACATGGCCATTCACCCCACCATCCGCGCCAAATACCGCTATGAAACAAACGGCCAGCTCTCTGAAGCGTATGTGATGGACCGCACCGACCTGCTCAACCAGATGGCAGCAGAAGATGAAGCCCACATGCCGCCGGAGCAGAACAGCGACCGCCCCTGGGATGTGCTCGACTTTGTACAGCCCGATCACGCCAAGGCTGTAAAAGGCGCCATGCACCACCCCCTGTTCCAGGAAACCTCCCGCCTGACAGCCCTGGTGCAGAAACACATCATGATTCGCGAAAACGCGGGGAGAGAGGAAGCAGAGAATTTCATCAAGCGCTATGCCGGTGTTGTCTCCTACATTCTGGCCACAATTCTACTGACCCGCCAATCCTCTTTCCCGGTGGATCTGGCCAGCCGGCGTGTGCAGATTATCCAGAAACTCATCCAGGCGCTCAGCGCCAGCAGCCGCCGGGTAAACGAGGATATCTCCAGTATATTCTGCGAGGCCGCCGGACTGCTCATTAGCAAACTGGAGGATTTTGCCTCCACCTTCCAGCCCTGATTTTTTCCTGTACCCATGTATGTTGCCCAGGAGAGACGCGCTTATATCCTCCGCATCCTGCAGCAGCGCGGCAGCATCCGCTCTGCCACGATTGCACGCGAACTCGGCGTGACTGATGAAACCATCCGCACTGACCTGGTAGACATGCAGGCACAGGGGCTGCTGAAGCGTACGCACGGCGGTGCTCGCTACATTCTGCCCACCCCCGGCAGCGATTCCTCTGCCCGCCCGGATTGCCAGCTGGCAGCACTGGCAGCAGCACATATCAAGCCCGGCATGTGCATTTACCTGGACAATGACCCACTGGCACTGGTGCTCGTCTCCCAACTGGGGGACATACCCTGCACCTTGGTGAGCAATTCGCCGGAACTGCTGGCCAGACTGTCTACCTCGCCCATGCCCCAGCAGATTATCTGCACCGGCGGCACTCTGGACAAAGAATGCGGTATTCTTGACAGCCCGACAGCGCTTGCTTCACTGGAACAGGAACACAGGCCGGATATCGCCCTGCTGATTCCCCCTGCCGTGCGCAGCGATGTAGCGGCCTACCACCACCCCCTGCGCACCACATGGGCCCGGGCTGCCGCCGAGGCTTCTCGCAAATGCATTATCATGGTCCCAGCCCAGGCGCTGCATGCGCATGCCCGCCACGCCATGCCCCTGCCCGCCGGCAACACCCTCATCACCGAAAACAACCTGCCGGCCAATTTCAACCATCCGGACACGGAGCTGATTCCCTACATCTCCGCCGAGGACCTGCTCCAGGCCAGCGAATTTGATTATTAAGGCAAACTCTGCAAAGAGAATTTTCTAGAAGCGCTGGTTCTATTCGGAGCGAGGCTCTTTGGTCACTCTCCGGTTATGTTCCGGGACTAAAATCCCGAGCTCCGGCAGATTTGTCTCGAAAAAAATCCCCGCCAGACATATGTCTGGCAGGGATTTTCTGTAAATCGAATTGAATCTCCTTACTGAGCAGGCTGGGAAGCCTTGTACTGGTTCAGGATATTCATGATAGCCTTGCCAGTCTCGGTCTGCGGCTGGTAGGTCTGAGT
>JAZOTV010000076.1:0-14411 GCA_045657815.1 Akkermansia sp. | reverse complement strand
GGAAGTACGGATATGATGGCAAATTCCGGACGCAGTTTCTTATTCGTGAACAAGCGCATCCATACCACACCCCAGAGCAGCACTGCAAGCGTGGCGGTAACTACGATGCTCCACAAGCCGCAAAGCATACCTGGCAGCGTGTTCAACGCAACGGTGAGCGGCGCGGCAAAGTAGATGAAGTGCAGGCGTTTCATACAGTTCAGCCTACCCATTTCCAGGTAATCGGCACCTCAATATCCGGGTGCAGGCTGCGCATGGCAGGACTGCCCAGCACGCAGTCCTCCAGTGCCTGCTTATGCGGATTATCTGCAGGCAAAGGAACGCAGATTTCTGTTTCAATGCGGGCAATGCGGCGCGGATTTGCGCTCATAACTTTGCCAACTGTGATGACTGTACCACGAAGATCCAGCCCATTATCCTCAGCATAGATACCCATGATGGTCTCCATGCAGGCGGCTGTAGCACAGCACATCAGGTCTGTCGGAGAGAATGATTCTCCTTTGCCTCGGTTATCTACCGGCGCGTCTGTGGCTGTCTCGGCGCCCGAAGGCCCATGCTGAAGACCACAGCGCAGGCCACCCTCATATCTGATTGTGCATGTAACCATAGGTCACCATACTACTCCAGGCCGGAGGGCAGAGTCAAGAGTGAATCTCGCCAACATGGTAGAAAGAGAAATTCGCTACTTCGCATAATATGCGTAATGCCGAAAAATAAACTAGTCTTTGGCAGCAGGCAAGAATGAACTTGTAATGATGTGAAAAAATGGTAGAATGGACGGCGCTTATGAGTATGGTGACAGTTGAGCACTTGCACAAAGTCTTTGGTCGGTTCACAGCGGTCAAGGACGCGACATTTTCGATTGAGAAAGGTGAAATCGTGGGATTTCTCGGGCCGAATGGTGCTGGTAAGACCACGACCATGAAGATGCTGACCGGGTATCTGCCGCCGACAACCGGCACAGCCAGCATCGCCGGCTATGACATCATCGACAAGCCGCTGGAAGCGCGGCGACACCTGGGCTACATGCCAGAGAATGTGCCGTTGTACGAGGATTTACGCGTGACCGAGTATCTGGAGTATCGCGCACGTCTGAAAGGAATCTGCGGTAAATCCGTGCGCCAGCAGGTTGGCTGGGTTGTGGATCGCTGTGGACTGGAGCCGAAGCGGCGGAATCTCATCAGCACGCTTTCCAAGGGGTATCGTCAGCGCGTTGGTCTGGCGGATGCTCTTCTTGGCGACCCGGATCTGCTTATATTGGATGAACCGACCAATGGTCTGGATCCGAACCAGATAAGGCAGATTCGAGAACTGGTGCGATCACTGGCAGAGGATCACACCGTCATCTTGTCCACGCATATTCTCAGTGAGGTGGAAATGATATGTAACAAGGTTATTATCATTGACCAGGGCCAGATTAAGGCCAATGATACACCACAGAATCTGACCCGTGGACTTCGTGCTGCCGGGCGAGTATCCATTGAATTCAAGGGAGATCTGGACATTGTGGTCAAGGAACTGGAAGCCTTTGAACCCGTTAAGAAGGTGATAGTGGAAGCCCCCCTTCCCGGCGGTTGGCATCATGTTATAGTGCGCGCAGAGCCCGGCACCGATACCCGCGAGAAAGCAGCAGATATCATTGCTTCCCATCATTTCCCCATGCGCCACATCTACCGTCACATCCCCAGCCTGGAAGACGTGTTTGTGGAAATGACCCGTAAAGATTAACATTTTATACACAAAATGGCAGACAAAGAAACAACACCAATTTTACGAACCCAGAGCTGGTTCTACACCCTGCGTACCATCTTTGGACGTGAATTAAGAGGCTACCTGTGCACTCCGTTCGGCTGGGTGATACTGGCATGCGCCATCGGACTGCAGGGCTTCTGGTTGCAGGCCGTGCTCCAGACCATGAGCAAGGCTACCGGTGAGAGCGTGATGTTCTACATGCTGGACAATGTGAATTTCTGGTTCTTCTTCATCTTCATATTTCCGCTTGTCACCATGCGCACCATGGCTGAAGAAGAGAGCCATGGTACACTGGAGGTGTTTCTGACGGCTCCTGTTACCACAACGCAGATTATTCTGGGTAAATATTTTGCAGCCCTGCTCTTTTACATTCTTCTGTGGACCCCCATGCTGTTGTATCCGTGGATGAGTGATCTGGGCAATCTTTACACCTCCATACGATACGGCGTGATGCCGGAAGGTCGAATCAACTATACTCCTGCGGACTGGTTCGGCCCCATCAGTATTCTGACGATTTCCGGCTGTTTCTTCATTGCCCTGGGCATCTTCTGTTCCGCGCTGACCCGCAGCCAGATTATTGCCGGCATTGTATGCACCTGCTCCATCATCATTTATTATTTCATGGGTCGCGTGCCTGAGCTCTGGGGAGAATTCCCGGCAGCTCCGGCGTTCCACTATCTGTCCATTTCCGAGCAAATCAGCGCATTCTCCCGTGGGTTGATTGATACGCGTCCCCTGGTGCTTTACCTTTCTCTTGCCGTTTTCACACTGGCGCTGACCAAGCGAGTGGTGGATTATCGCCGCTGGCATCGTTGATTCAGAACACACTGTTTACCCCCCCCTTTTTTTCAGACCATGAGCCAAAAGCCTTACACCGGACACCCCGACGCTCGCAAAACAAAGTACAACCCACTGGCCTGGGTCAATCTTGTGCTGCTTGCCATCATTGTAATTGCATGTAATTACATTGGGTGTAATGAATACGCCCGCCGGGATCTCTCTCAGGACCAGCGCTATACCATTTCTGATCGCACGGTGAACGTACTGAGCAGCGAGCGCATTCAGAAGCGCGATACCCCGGTGCGTGTTATCTTTGCGTTCAAGCGTTCCACCCCGAATTATAACCGCATGTATTCTCTGCTGGAAGAATATGAACGCGTGGGTAAAGGGAAAATTGAAATTGAATGCTTTGACCCGATGCGCCAGCCCAACCGAGCCCGCGAGATTTCCCAGATTTACGGGGTGGAATTCAAACAGGACCTCTGCATCATCGATGCGCGCAAGGAGCCTAATACCCCAATCAAGACATTTGAGGAACGCCACAGCGACCGTAAACACGTGCGCATTCGTCCCGGCACCTCATTCATTAAATACGAGGTACTCCCGGATGAAAGCCGCCGCGCGGTTGCGCTCATGATGGATGAAGTGGTGTGCAGCGCCATCACGGAAGCCGTAGAGGGCGATATGCGCCACATGTATGTGGTGGAAGGCAAAGGCGGTGTATCTCGTGATGACCAGACACTGCTGGAATCTATCGGTAATATCACCAATGCTCTCAACATTCAGCTTTCCTGGGTGGATATCGCCAACACAGACAAACTCCCGGAGGATGCCGAGGGTCTGCTCATTGTCTCTCCGCTGAGCGATTTCACGGATAAGGAGATGGATGTTCTGCGTGATTTCTGGGAACGGGAGGGCCGTAACGCCTTCTTCGTGGCGCTTAATCCGACAGTGGAGGAAAAGCTGCCGCGTCTGTACCGATTCCTGCGAGAACAGGGTATTCGCCCGAACTCTGACCGCGTTCTGCTGCGTGATCGCAAGCGGGCCTATTATGACATCAGTGCCGTTTTCCCGAAAGGCCTTAACTGCACCAAATCGTTCTGGAATGGCACAACACTGGTAGAGGGTCAGTGCATGTCCCTTACCCTGGAGCACGGGGATGAAAATGCAGCAGCTCTGCGTAAGTTATCCACCTTCCCGCTGCTCATGTCCACGGATGCTTATTACGGCGAGACGCGTCGAGACCTGGAGCCCTCTTTCACCGTAAATGAGGACCGCCCCGGCCCCCTTTGCCTGGCAGCGGCAGTGACGCGCGGTAATCCGCGGGACCCGAACAACCTTTCCACCATGCTTGTGCTGGGCAATGTGGATATGCTTTCCCAGACGAATGCCAAGACCGAGCAGCGTGATTATATGCACACGCTCTGGGCATGGATGTGCAGCCGCCCGGAATATGGCGGCAAGAGCGCCAATCAGGACCTGACCATGAAGATTGACCTCGATCGGCACACCCTCAGCGCGTTGGAAAACATCACGCTGCTCATCATGCCGTTCTTTGCGTTCCTGGTTGCCTTCTTCATCTGGAATACTCGTCGCCACTAATATCACAAGGATATGAGAGTTCTCCCCACCATTCTGCTTACTCTTGCCGCAATCGGTTCCGTCACCTTGTCCACTTTCCTGGCCATCGATGGCAACCTTGCCCGCATTACAGGCTGGTACCGTTTTGAGCCAGGCATGCCTTTGTTTGCCAGGGAGAATACTGACAAGCTGAACGAGGTGTGCTGGATGCGAATTCAGGATTTGCATGACGAAATCGTGTGTGCCAAGGATAGCCAGGGTGTCTGGTGGATTATCAAACCCTTCCGGGACAGATTGTCTCCCGTGGCGGTTGAGACTATTTTCTCCTTCACCGCAAATGCCCGCCTGGTAGACACGCTGCCGCTCAACAACATAACACGTAGCAACATGCGTGAATTCGGTGTGGAGACTTCTCCCCACCGTATCACGCTCAAGAAACCGGACGGCGACAACAGCCTTACAACCGTAGCTCGTTATACGCTGGGAAGCACATCTCCCTGGCTTGCAGATGTGGGTGACGGTGAGACCCTTTATCCCACCACGTACCTGCGCACCAATTTCTATGGCAGGGACAAGCGAATTCACGTGGTAAGCGGCAACATACTGGGCCTGTTCAAGGATGGTCTGGAGGCTCTCCGGGATCCTTATCCTGTTCAGCTGGATATGGAACAGGTGAAGAACATCACCATCATCCGGAAGGATGCCCCGGCCCCGCTGAAGCTGAGCAGAATCAGTGCAGAGTCTCCTTGGAACCTCGTTTCTCCCATCATTACAGGAGCCGATGAGGACCAGACAACAAAATTGTTATCCACCCTCAACAATCTCAAGGCTGTTCGCGTTGAGGATGCCATAGAGGTGAAATTGCCGGAATCCCCTGCCTGCACCATCCGCCTGGAAGGCGATTGGGGGGAGACACCCCGGGAAATCAAGTTATACGAACCCTTCAGCCAGGAGGGTGATGAACAGCGGTATTGCCATGCCACTGTAAATGACCGCCCGGTGGTGTTCACGCTGCTGGCGGAACCCCGCACAGCGCCGAATGGCAGCTACTCCAGGCTGGTTAATGAGATATGCCGGCTTCCGGTGCTGCCCAAGAATGCAATGGCTCAGATTCGCATGGGCAACATGCGTGTGGCTGTTTCGGCATTGCCCCTGGAGCTGAATTCTCTGCGCTCCATGAAGTTTGCGGATATTGATGTGAAGGACGTGGCTCGCTTTGCGCTGCGTTCCACCCGCGGCAATGGAGCCGTGCGTGCTCTTCTTATTCCCGGTGATGAAGAAAGCAAAGTGGAAGACACCTGGATGTTTGCCACAGCCACCACCCCCTTTGAAAAGGCGGAGGGCCCCACTGTTAACCGTTTCCTGAGCGCGTTAGGCGGCATACCGGTAGAAGAAGTGGTGGCAGATGCAGCACCCGGTGCTGATATGGCACCGCTGCTGGCTCAGTATGGCCTGAATGCGCCGGATTATATTCTTTCCGTTCTTCCGCGTCCGTGTATGATGCGCGCATCCCTTTTCGGGCAGGATCTGCCTATGGTGAAGGACCGCTCTGCCCGTACATTCCTGCTCCGCCGCTTTATTGACCCGGACAGCGGCCGTCGTGTGTGGTTTGGCACAGAAATGGGTTCTAACTCCATTTGCCGACTCAGCACAAAATTCACGAAACAGCTCTCCCTCCGCCCCGAGAAATGGAAGGATCGCAATTTGCTTCATTTCCCTGTTTCGGCAGTGCGCCGACTGACTCTGAATTACCAGCAGGCGCCGCTTGTGCTTGATTATGAGTATATGGGCGAAACCTGGGCCGGCACGTTGAAAGGCGAGGATGTCACCCCGAGGATTAATCCCCATCGTGCAGCCTATTACCTGCGTACCCTTCAGAAAATGAAAGTTTCTCAATGGCTGGATGCAGAAGATGAAGATGCATTGGCCGCGCTCCGTAATCCAGTCTTCAGTGTGAAACTGGAACTGGAGCTTACTGATTACTCACAGGCGGAATCCACGGTTATTGAACAGGCAGAGGATGCCAACCCCGCAGAAGAAACTCCGGAGGATATGCTGAGCGAACAGAGCGATGATGCGGAAATTCTGCGCAACCTCGCCATGATGGAACACAAGACAAAGTCAGAGGTGCGTACCGTGCAGATAGCCCCGGCAGCCTATGACTCAGACCGGCCATTCTTCTACGGCCGCGTAGTAGAGACAAATCAACTCTTTATTCTTAATTATGAGGATGCCCAATCCCTTGCGGGTGACATCCTTGACATGTAAAAAACTCTCATATTCCGGCATTTTTATATGAAGTTTCTACGCTCTTTCCACCAATTAATACTCACAGCGTTAAGCCTGGGATGTGCCATCGCCGCAGACCAGCCTGCCCCTTACGGGCCCCTGCCCACCAAACAACAAGTCGACTGGCAGCGCATGGAATGGTACGCCTTTGTTCATTTCGGGCTGAATACCTACACCAACAAGGAATGGGGGTATGGCAATGAGTCTCCCTCCCTCTTTAATCCGCAGCAATTCAACGCGCAGAAAATTGCGGATACATTTCGCGATGCCGGCATGACCGGCATGATTTACACTGCAAAGCACCATGATGGCTGGTGTTCCTGGCCAACGCGTTCCACCACCCACAGCATCCGCAAATCTCCCTGGAAAAAAGGTAAAGGTGATGTGGTGAAGGAATTCGCAGAGGCCTGTAAGAAGGCTGGTATCAAGTTCGGCACGTATTTGTCCCCATGGGATCGAAATTGCGCAGAATACGGACAAGCTGGTTACCGCCGCGTGTATTATAAACAGATTGAGGAATTGCTGCGGAATTACGGCGATATTTTTGAAATCTGGTTTGATGGCGCCAATGGTGGCGATGGTTACTACGGCGGTGCCAGTGAGCACCGCAATATCGGCGAAGCGGATAAGTATTACGATTATGCCCAGGTGGTCAAGAATATCCGCCGTCTGCAGCCGGACTGTATTATCTGGGGGGCGTCACAGCGCGGAGACGCTATCTGGGGTGGCTCTGAAAAGGGCTTTGTGAAATATCCGCTTTGGAATAATAGCAATAAACACTGGCTTTCGCTGGAAGGCGACACGCCCATTAACCATGCCGGCTGGTTCTGGCATCCTGGGCAGAGCGGCAGGGTGAAGTCCCCGGAGCATTTGATGAATGTTTACCTGAGCAGCGTCGGGCGCGGAGCTAATCTGATTCTGAACCTGGCTCCGAACCGAGATGGCGTGCTGGATAAGGCAGATGTAGAATCCCTGCTTACGTTTGGAGCCGCGCGACGCCAGCTGCTGGAGAAGGATTTTGCACTTGGCGCAGAAGCGAAGCCTTCTGAATCTCGTGGCGAAGAGTTCGATGGCAGTAAACTGACGGATGATGATATAGAGAGTTTCTGGTGTCCGAAGGATGGTTCAACCACCGGCTCCGTCGAGTTCCACCTGAAAAAGAAGTCCACCTTTGACGTAGTGCGCATTCGTGAACAAATCCGTCTGGGGCAGCGCGTGGAATCCTTCAAGGTAGAGGCCTATGTTGAGGGAGAATGGCGCACAATTATTGAACCCTGGGATGGAAATGACGAAACAGGGCTTGAATCTCGTGGAGGTAAAGGTGCCACCATAGGAAACCAGGTTCTGCGCTGGCTGCAGGAGCCGGTTACAACAGATCGTCTGCGTCTGACTATTACCGCAGCTAAAGCCTGCCCCTGCATCTCCGAATTCTCCCTGCTCCGCATGCCCGCCATGCTGCCGCGCCCGGAAATCAGCAGGGTTGGTAATCAAGTTGAAATCAGCCAGAACAGCGATTATCAGATACGATACACTACTGATGGAAGCACTCCGGGCGAGAAATCTGCACTCTATGACGGAGCATTCAACTTCAGCAAACCCGGAACAATTAAGGCAGTGTATGTATCCGCCGGGGATGGCAGCGTTGGCCCGGTTGCTACATTGAACCTTGGTTATTCCAAAGCTAAGTGGGAATCCGAAGCTGAAGCAGCCCATGATGATCGTCCTGATACGTTCTGGAGCAAGGATTCTTCCCCGGCCCGATTCGTGGTGGATATGAAGAAAACAATTGAGGTAGCCGCGTTCTCCTATCTGCCGCGTCAGGATGGCAAGACATACGGCATGACAGACCAGTATAAGCTGGAACTGAGCATAGATGGAGAAAGCTGGAAGACCGCAACGGAGGGAGAATTCTCCAACCTCCGGGCAAATCCGGTGGAATTGAAAGTGAATTTCAAACCTCAGAAGGCTCGGTACTTCCGCTTTGTGTCCCGCCGCGCGCTGGATGGCAAGGCCTCCAGTGCGGCAGAAATCACCCTCTATCCGAAGGAAAAGCAACCTAAGGAAAAGAAATCAAAGAAAAAGCGTAATAAATAAGAGCACTATGTGGCAATGGCATAAATCAGCATCTGCTGAACACGAGGCAATGTGGCAGGAACGCCTGAGCAAGCTGCCAGGCTGTGTAATTTCCGCAGGCTTTCATGCAAGCCGGATTTCCATCGATGTATACACTGATACCGCAGAGGAAGCGTTTGTACTTCAGGCCTGCTATGGTGGCGAGGTATCAGAGATGACAACTACTGACTGGGTAGCCGCCACTGCGCCGGAAAACACACCGCCGCTTATTATCCGCGATAAGATTGTGATTTCTGCATCGGCTGATTCTTCAGTGCTGCAGGAGCTGCAGAGCAGATATCCGCGCCGTATTATTCTGACATTCCCGGCGGAACGGGCCTTTGGCACTGGCAATCATGCTACAACCTCCACCTGTCTCCGCATGCTGTGTGACCATGTAAAGGGGCTTACGCCGGGAAGCTGGACCCTGTCTGATATCGGCTGCGGCACCGGCGTTCTTGCTCTGGCCGGCCTGCGACTTGGTGCAGCCAGTGCCATCAGTTTTGATTTTGACCCCGTGGCGGTGGAAGTAGCAGCCCGCAATATCGAGCGCAATGGTGGTGCTGATAATCTGGAGCTTTTCCAGGCCGATGTGTTTGAATGGAGCCCGGCTCCCGGGCAGCAGGCAGATGTGGTTCTGGCCAATCTGTTCTCCACCGTGCTGCAAAAAGCCTTCCCACGCCTGATTGCGGCCATGAAGCCTGAGGGGATTCTCATCATTTCCGGCATTCTTAACACGCAGACAAAGGAGACCCTGAATGCCGCTGAAGCAGCAGGGCTGAAGGTTATCAAGGCCATAACCCGCGGAAAATGGACCACGGCAAAACTGAAACTGGCATGAATCTGCTTGCCATAGAGACATCTGTTTCCAACGCATCCCTCTGCCTGTATGCAGGTGGGGCTGTGCGTTCTTCAGCGGCCTGGCAGGCAGAGCGGAATCATGATGCACACTTGTTTCCGGCCCTGCAGCAAGCCATGGCGGCCCTGGGTAATAAGCCGGCGCTTGATTATGTGCTGGTGGGAGCCGGCCCCGGCAGTTATGGTGGTGTGCGTGTTGCTCTGGCTGCTGGTGTGGGCATTGCCACGGTATGCGGAGCAAAGCTGGTGGCTGTTGAATCCTGGGCTCAGCTGGCAGAGGGCGATGCCTGTGTGGTGGCAGATGCACGCCGTGGCGGGTGGACCGTCCGCTTCCCTGACGGCCGCATAGAGGTGCTTTCTCCGGCCGAGCTGGCAGCCGTTCCTCATGACATTTATTCAACTGAGCCAATCGGACGGCTCGCCGGGCTGTCTCTTTCCCGCTTGAAAAAGGAAGGTCTTGTACCCTCTGCAGAAGGTCTGGTGCAGACCTGGCTTGGCATGAGCCGGGAAGAGCGGGAGCAGGTAGCAGCAAAACCGGCTGAACCTATTTACGTACGCCTGCCGCATATTACTGTTTCTACGCGTAAGCCGTGGGAGATATGAGTATGGATAATGAAGAAATCGTGCATTGTTGTCAGCGCTGCGGAGCCTGCTGCCGCTGGGAAGGGAATGTATGCCTCACAGATGAGGATATAACCGCCATTGCCAGTTACCTTGGCATGGATGAGGTGACCTTTATCAATGAACTCTGCCACCTGCAGCGCAACAGGCGGGGACTTTCCCTTATTGATGCACCGGATGGCGCCTGCATTATGCTGCAAGCAGATAATACATGCCGTATTCAGCCGGTCAAACCCCAACAATGCCGGGATTTTCCTTACAAGTGGAACTTCCCCGGTTGGGAGCAGCGCTGCCCCGGTTATGGTAAGAAAGGGGGCTGTGAGTAATGCATTTCTCACGCATTCAGAAGTATTTTACCTATCTTGTTCATTCCGGGCGCCGCAGAATGCTGCGCGCCCGCAGCGCGCTGGCTGCGCAGCTCAATACAGCGCCGCATCGCATAGCAGCGCGAGATGAAAGCCGCCGAGCCCATGCCGGCACCATTGCAGACCTTTTTGCTTCCATCATGTGCCAGGTGGTGGATATTGGCGTGGATAAACTGGATACCGCCATGGATATTCTCCGCCATGACTTTCCCAATGTGGAGCATATCTGGCTGGCGGAGCGCTTTCAGACTGCCTATGAAGCAGCATACCCCCTGCCCGCCACTCTGGCGCTGGCTGCTGCCGGGCGAACCGAGGAAGAACGCATTTCACTGGCGTTAGAGGTGTATGCGTTGCTCCTCCGTATCGGGGGAGACCTGACGAGCCCCACCCTTTTTGAAGAGGTAACATACGGGCTGAATCTTCCAGGCTGTGCCTCCATGCTGGAAGCGCTCATGCGCTCACCAGGCGCAACAGCTCCAGCGCCGATGGAAAGTATCACCTTTTCCTCGATTCCTGGTGAGAACACTGTGTTGCTGCCGGAGGATGATTCCGCTGTCATTTTCCGCGCCATCCGATGCGTTAACTTTCTTCTCATCATCAATGATTCGGACACTCCCATTTCGGTGCGTGGCCAGACCCTGGGCAAAGGTGGTGTTCTGCCGCTTTCTACGCGCCAGACGGTGGAGCTCAGCTCTTGTTATTTCAGCTACAAAACGATTGTCTCCCTGCTGCAGTACCGCTATACCGGGGTACGCCTGGTGAATTATCTCACTCTGGATGGCGATATCATCTCCATGAATCGCCAGCGTTCCCGCAATGCCATCGCCAGGGTCAGTTTCGGCCTGCAGGTGGAAATTGAGTTATTGCAGGCAGATGTTGATTTCGAGCTGGAGGGACAGCCCATGTCCATCGGCAGTAGAATCAACACATCCTATTTCAGTCCATTTCACATTCAGGGCAAGGGTCCCTTCTCCTTCGGGGACTTGGCAGATACGGAATCTTCCGGGAGCAGCTTTCAGCTGGGACCGGGGGAACGCACCGTGCTGGTCACTAACCTGCCTTACATGACCCGCTCCGATGTGCTGAAACTCACTCCCGGACTTGCACCCGGTGTGGTGCTTGAGGTAAGCTATTCCCGCGTGACCAACACGGGGCAAGTGCGAGTGGTGGAGGGCCATTCTCCTTCTGTTTTTGTTGGCGATACCCCGGTGAAAGGTCCTACTCCGCTGCTGGATGGTGATTTGATTGCTCTCAGCGCGGTTCAATTTCTGCGGTGTCGTTTTTCCGCCGGTGTACTGGAAGAGGAATCCAACCTGATTTCCTCCCTCCGGGTTCGCGGCCTTACCTGCGATTTTGTTCGAGCCGGCCGCGTGGTTGACAACATTGACTTCACACTGAAACGGGGCGAGATGGCCTGCATACTCGGCCCGAGCGGTTCCGGCAAAAGCACGCTGCTGTCTATGCTCGCGGGCCACCAGGAGCCCTCCTTCGGAAGCATTTTCTATAACAATGAGCGCCTGACTCCTCACTCATCCAATCTTCGCCGTCACATTGCCTTCATTCCGCGCGAGGATATTCTGGATGAGTCCATGACGGTGCAGGAACACGTATATCAGGCATCGGTAGCCCGCCGCCCGCTTCTGGCGCATTCAGACCGCCTCCGCCGCGTTTTCACCGTGCTGAACTTTGTGGGTATCGGCCACCTGGCCGACCGTTCAGTGGGGCGAGCAGGTGAACGGACTATTTCCGACGGTGAGCGCACGCGGCTCAACCTCAGTCTTGACCTTACCGGCACATCAGAGGTTTTCCTGATTGATGAACCCATCAGCGGGCTTTCCTCCGGTGATGCAGAGCGTGTGATTGAAACGCTGGAGAACATGGCAGAGGGTAAAATTCTCATCTGCACCCTGCACCGCCCGGCCCAGACTCTTCTGAACCGGTTCAAGAAAGTCATGGTGCTTGATACGCACGGGCAGATGGCATTCTGGGGGAGTCCTCGGGAAATGATGGAATATTTCAGAAATGCAGCTCGGGAAATGCGCTTGCGTATTCCCCGTGAAGCCATAGCGGCAGGTGGTGCAGATTATGTTTTTGAGGTACTCGATGCGCCATTCCGTCGCGTGGGCAGTCGCCGTCGCGAAAACCCGAATCTCTGGCAGGAACGCTTTGAGAAGTACACCTATTCCGCTAAGAAAAAGGAGGTTCTGGATGAACAAGAGGAGACTCGCCGCAGTATTCCCAAGGCAAAGGTTCGCACCCCGATTGAGCTTTGGCGACTCTTCCACCTCTGGGTGGCCAGAACGCTTCTGGCCCGAGTCCGCAGTCGTATGGGGCTGTATGCCATGCTGCTCGAAGGCCCGGTGCTGGCCGCCCTCATCGCCGGCACTCTCCGTGCGTCATCAGAAGCTCCCTATACTTTCTACAAATCATTGCATGTGACGGAATACCTCTTCCTGTCACTTGTGCTGGCTATGTTTTTCGGCCTCACAGATGCCGCCTGCGAGATTCTGCGTGACCGCCCCCTGCTTCGCCGCGAAAGCAACTATAAGTTGTTCACCTCCGGGTATCTGGCTGCCAAAGTGCTTGTACTCACCGCCATTGCCGGTGTGCAGTGCGGTCTTTACCTGCTTGTGGGCAATGCAATTCTGGGTATCCACTATATGTTCTGGGGGCACTTCAGCGTTATGATGCTCACCGCCTTTATCGGCATAGCGCTTTCTCTCATGGTGTCTGCGTTCGTGCGAACAGAACGGGTAGCGCTCAATATCGTTCCCCTGCTGCTTGTGCCACAAATTCTCCTGGCCGGCGCACTTATCCGCTTCGAGGAAATGAATGAATTCAGCCCGGATATTCCAGAAGGCATCATTCCCGAAGCGGTTGACAAGCGTTTGTCTAATCTCCGTCATCGTGTTGCATACCAGGATGAGGTAACCCATAATATCACCAGTAAGCCGGTGCCGCTGATTGCAGACCTGTGCCCCCTGCGCTATGCTTTTGAAATGATGTTTGTAGTGCAGACCACAGATAACCTGTGGGACCGTAAGACCAGCATCGTAAACAGACTGCGTGAGGAATTGAAGGAGGCCGGCTCACTGGAGGAACTCCGCTTCATTCAGCGTGCTGCCCTCGCGTTCAATGGCCTTGCTTCTGATGTATACGAAGCCAAGGAGATTCTCCGCCGCGTCAGCAAGGCCGCAGTGACGCACAATGAGGATTTTCTGGAACAAGTGCTCATGGAGCAGGAGGAGCGCACCCCAACAGAAACCGATCAGCCTGCTGAGTTCTATTTTGCTAATAGAAAACTCATGTCCATGACTGAAGGCGTGAAGACCGCACGCAAGGATGGTCGAACAAATGAGTATCGTGGCTTTTTCCTGGCGCCCCGCCAGGCCCGCCCGTTTGGCACGCATGATCACGAAACAGACGAAAACTCTATTTCTACGATTATGCGAAACGCTGTTTACCTTTTCCTCATGGGATTAGTTCCGGTTCTACTGGCCTCCTGGGGTATCAGGCGAATTAATCGGGGCAGATAAAGCTGCTATCTGCGTCAATCCTGCACATTTTTCTTTTATTGAGCCGGAAACAGATGTATAATTCCCGCGTGCGTAGCTGTAACCGCTGCGCATGGTGATAAGAAAATGAAAATCGTTCTTGCATACTCTGGTGGTCTTGACACATCCGTGCTTCTGGTGTGGCTCAAGGAGAAGTACAATGCTGAAATCATTGCCTATTGCGCAGACGTAGGCCAGGCTGAAGAACTCGACGGTGTTATCGAGAAGGCTCTCGCCACGGGTGCTTCCAAGTGCATTATCGGCGATTTGAAGGCTGATTTTGCCGCTAACTACATTTTCCCCATGATCCAGGCCAACGCCGTGTACGAAGGCCGCTACCTGCTGGGTACCTCCATTGCCCGCCCCTGCATTTCCAAGGCCATGGTGGACGTAGCCATTGCTGAAGGTGCTGATGCCATAGCCCACGGCGCTACCGGTAAGGGGAATGACCAGGTTCGTTTCGAGCTTTCCATCAATGCTCTTGCTCCCAAGCTTCAGG
>JAZOTV010000075.1:0-5586 GCA_045657815.1 Akkermansia sp. | reverse complement strand
CTACCGCATCCTGCTGGTGGGCTATGGACCCTGTGGCGAGCTGGTGAGCCAGGTGCTGCGCCGGCACGATATGGAGGTGGTGGTGCTGGAGATGAATGTGGACACCGTGGCCAGACTGCATCAGGAAGGCCTGCCAGCTATCCACGGCGATGCGTCGAACCGCACCATCCTGCGTATGGCCGGGGTGGAAAAGGCTAAGGCTATCATCATTTCCTCTGCCGCTGCACCTGCTGTGCAGATTGCGTCTGCTGCCCGCAGCCTGAACCCGGATATCCGGGTGGTGGCTCACACAAGCTATATCCGCGTTGCCAGGGCCATTGTTCAGTCCGGCGATGCCCATGCCTTTGCGGGTGAGGCCGAGGTGGCGCTGGCCATGACCAGCTACATGCTCCGCGCCCTGGGTGCCACGGATGAGCAGGTGATGCGTGAGCGTGGTGAAAATCGCGCCCGTCTGTTCGGAGAAAGCGTTTAGCAGGGATAGGGTACATGGGATTGCCGCCCCTTGTGCCTGCAGGACCTGATTACTTATCCTTCAACTCGCTGATGGCCTGCATGAGTTTGCTGTGGAGGGCGCGGAGGCGCAGCAGGAGAACAATGATGATGACTGTGACTACGGTGAGGTAGATGCAGACCGCCCAGCAGAAGAAGCGCATGGAATCCAGGGTGCTGTTGATTTTCTTCGCTTCCAGAATGCGCTGGGTGATGATGTCGCCTACCTCCTTGGCATATTCCCGGCCCTCCTGCTTGTAAGCATCCAGCAGGGCATCTGTGGCGCCACCAAGGGTAAGCTTGAGCTGTTCTGCAAGAGTAGAGGAAGCTTTCTGCTGCTGGGAATCTGTTGGCTGGGGGGCGCTGACGGCTTCCAGCAGGCCTCCGAGCAGTTGGTTGGCATCGAATTTAGCCTCGGCAGTGGGCAGAAAACAGAAAAGGGACAGAAGAGTAATCAGGATGTTTTTCATGCTGTGACTATAGCACATATGTGGATCTGAATCAATCTCTATCAGCGAGGTCGCCTATTATCAGCACCGGGAGTGCCAGCAGTTCGCAGGCGAGCCCTGCGGCTGAGGCCCCAATGGAAAGGGGAATGTCGGCCACGCAGAGCATCCAGGATAGCGGACGTCGTATATGGTTGCCTGTGCTGCGGTGGTCATTCAGGTGGCGGCGAACCAGCGCATCAGGATTGAAGATATAGGTGTCCTCCTCCCTGGTGGCTTTGCTCAGGTCAATCTCATTGGCCCGGAGCAGGCGGTAGGGGCGGTAGAGGGGGCGGTCATCCGGCGCAAATTTGTAGGCTCTGCTACAATCCCGTAGCTGGTCTTCGGTCAGTTCCGCGTAGTAGATGTCACAAGGCAGGGAGGTCAGATAAGCATGATGGTCGAGACCTCCTGCCACTGGGTTGGTGGGGAAAATCCATTGTCTGCCCTGCATCCACGGCATGACATGGAAGCTGATTAGAAGAGGTTCATCTCGCGGCACGTAGACAACGGGCAATTTTACATAATAATAATTACCCATGCGCCATGTTTCGTAGACTGTTTCCCATGTCAGCCATGTGCTGCTGGCTTCCTTGTTCTGCCGTGATAACACCTCGGGGCATTCGCGGCCAACGCTGTCCAGATAGCTGCCGGAGTTAACGGTGGTACAGGAGCAGAGCAGCAATCCGCTCAGCAGGAGAAAGAGCTTCTTCATGGAATCAATGTAGCATAGCCTATTATGCTGGGACAAGAAAAAAGCCCCGCGAGTGGCGGGGCTGGGAAGTTGTTACTGAGCGAGGGCGATCAGCAGCTTGTTGTGGATGCCGCCGAAGCCGCCGTTGCTCATGACGAGCAGCACATCATTCGGGTGCACATGGGTGACCACGTAGGCCACGATGTCATCCACATTCTTGCCCACGTAGGCATCTGTGCCGGCCTCGCGGATATCGGCCAGCAGCTTTTCCTGGTCCAGTCGCTCCTCGGGAGCCAGACGCTTGGTGTTCTCGATGGGGGAGATGACCGCGAAATCCGCATCGGAAAGGGCGGTGGCCAGCTCGCTCTGGAAGAGGTTGCGGATGGTGGTATTGCTGCGGGGTTCGAACAGCACCCACAGGCGGCTTTTCGGGAAGCGCTGGCGCAGCCCGGCAATCGCCTGGCGGATAGCGGTGGGGTGGTGGGCGAAGTCATCCACCACGGTGACGCCGTTCACCGTGCCGCGGATTTCCTGGCGGCGTGCCACGCCCTCGAAGCTGTTCAGTGCGGTGCGGATTTCCTCTGCGCTCAGCCCGGCAAAGGCTGCGGCACAGGCGGCCATGGCGGCGTTGCGCACGTTGAAATCACCAATCATGGGCACATTGAAGCATTCGCCGCAGAGCGGGCAGGGGGCTGATTCCTCACCCTCAGGGGTGGGTTTGCAGGAAAGGGTGAAGCCGGAGCCATCCGTGCGGTATTCCAGGTTGGTGATGCGTATGTCGGCATCCTCTGCCATACCCACGCTCACCATCTTTACCATCTTGAGTTCTTCTGCAGCATAGGCGCGCACATCAGCGCAGTTCGGGCAGTCTGCATTGATGAAAACGATGCCGTTGCGGGGCACCACGCGCAGCAGGCGTCTGAAGGAAAGCTTGATTTCCTCCACATTGGCATAAATGTCGGCGTGGTCCATCTCGATATTGTTGATGATGACCACCTCGGGCAGGTAGTGGAGGAATTTGGAGCGCTTGTCAAAGAAGGAGGTGTCATATTCATCGCCCTCCAGCACGCAGAAGGGGGAATCGGTGAAGCGGCCGCCGCGCCCCAGGTTGCGGGCAATGCCGCCAATCATGAAGCTGGGGTTGTGGCCGTTGGCTTCCAGCATCCAGGCCAGCATGGAGGTCGTGGTGGTTTTGCCGTGCGTGCCGGTGACCACCAGGTTGCGCTTGCCCCACAGGAAGAACTCCTTCATGGTTTCCGGCAGGCTCATGTAGCGCAGGCGGGAATCCAGCACGGCCTCCACCTCGATATTGCCGCGGCTCATGGCGTTGCCGATGACGACCAGATCTGTGTCAGCGGGGATATTGGCGGGGTTGTAGCCCTGGAAAATCTGAATCCCCTCATTCTCGAGGAATGTGGACATGGGCGGGTACACATTGGCATCTGTGCCGGTTACCACGTAGCCCTGACGTGCCATGGCCGATGCAACTGCACCCATGGCGGTGCCACAAATTCCGAGAAAGTGAACGTGTTTCATGTTGTTCCTGACGATGCGTAGAAGTGCTGGAGAGGTTATATCATATGTTACGCCAATGCAAGTATTTTTTAGGGCATGATGTTGGTAGCAGGGCCTTCTGGGGGGGGATAGACAAGGAATAGTGTGTAAAGTTGTTTTTCTAGTTAGTTTGAGTGGAGTAGAAGTTTTTGCATTCTTAAACTTAAGCCATGAAAAAAATATGCAAAAATGAAAGATATAAGAATGGCAAGGGTTATCGTGATTCGAGGATGAATACTTAACTCTTGCGTAAGGAAGCAGTACAGAAGTTCATGGATAACATATATTTCTAATGATAGAACTCCCATCCAAGTCGCAGGAATATGAAAACAAGATGGGAGAATCGACTTAATCGTATATAAAGTTGAGCATACTAGAGGCATGGAAAGGCCCAGAAACAGATAGATGCTGCGGAGTAGGCAGGTGTTTGTGTATAGTGAAAAGTCATATCCCAGACGAAGGAATACGGCAACAATAAGTGATAAGATGCCGGTTGTCAGTAAGCTTTTCAGTGTTTTCTTGTTTTCTGTTGTGTCGTTCAAACCGAGAGAGGCAACGTACATGCCCATGAGATATGCGGGAAGTCTCACAAGTGTCCAAGTGATAGAACTATGAGTAATGAATGGAATGTGTGGACTTATGATTTCATAGCATGCAAAAACAAAAGCATGGCACGCCAGACATATGAGAAGAATAAACAGTAGAGGGTTTCTAGTGTTCATTACTCTCATGAATAAGGGCGAGAATAAATAGAATATGAGAATAGTTTGGATATACCATAGGTTTAAGCCGAGGATGGCCAGTAGGTTGTCGGGGGTGACGAGAAAAGTCATCCATCCTGCCACTAAGGCTGCAGGAAAAATTCTAATGATGCGTCTCTTGTAAAATGATTTTACATCACGATTGCAAACAAGAGAATGGTATACCCCAAATCCTGATAGAAATAGGAAAATTTCTACACCCCAGCGACCGAATATGCTGAAAAAAAGGCCGCTGGCAACTCCCAGATAGTTGTGAGGAGCGTGAAAAAGGATAATGCCAATCATGGCGCATCCCATTAGAAAGGACCTGTTGTGTGATAATTTTGATGTGAAGGTGCTACAGGATGACGAGTTCATGTACCGGCAGGAGAAATAAGTGTAGAGTCTATGTAACTTTTTATACGGGAAACGAGATTAGGAAATAACTATGTCTATATTTGATGAATAATCAAGTGTTTTTTAGGACATAGGTTAAGAATGAGTTTTGTAAAATGCCACAAAACAGGTTTAAATGGCGTTTGTGTTGAAATGGGATATAACCCCACTTTGGGGTGTACTCGTCATATAGGGTATTTGTAATGCGAATTTGACAAAATGACATACTATATTATTGAGGCGCGCGCGTACGCGCGTATAATGGGCGGCACTTATGAGTGATAACGTAACGCCCCCGGAGGACGCTGAGAAGCTTTCGACCGGGGCACAGCAGGAGTACGGCGCCGCCCAGATTGATAAGCTGGAAGGCCTCGAAGCCGTGCGTAAGCGTCCGGGTATGTACATTGGTGACCCGGATGAACGTGGTTTGCATCACTGTGTGTTCGAAGTGCTGGATAACTCGATTGACGAGCATCTGGCCGGATACTGCAGCAAGATCATCATCCAGATTCACGAGGGCGGTACCATTTCCGTGATCGACAACGGCCGTGGTATTCCGGTGGATATGCACCCGAAGTTCGGCATTCCCGCCGTGGAGCTGGTGCTCACCAATCTGCATGCCGGTGGTAAGTTCGGCCAGGGTGCCTACAAGTACTCCGGCGGTCTGCACGGTGTGGGTGCCAAGTGCGTGAACGCCCTTTCCGATTTCTTCAAGGCTGAGGTGCGCCGCGATGGCAAGCGCCATGTGATTACCTTCGAACGTGGCCGCACCACCGAGAAACTGCACGTGGTGGGTTCCTGCCCGGAGGGACAGACCGGCACGGCCAAAGTCGGAGGCCAAGCGGTCTTAGGAAACAAATTATTGTGCCAACTCCTTGGCTCACAGAACGACATGGCTACGATCCGACTTCCTTCGAACGTGGTCGCACCACCGAGAAGCTGCACGTGGTGGGTTCCTGCCCGGAGGGACAGACCGGCACGGCCATCACCTTCCTGCCCGACCCGACCATCTTTACTGATACGGTAGAGTTCAAGTTTGACCTCTTGGCTCGTCGCCTGCGCGAGCTTGCCTTCCTGAACCCTGGTCTCGTCATCGAGCTGGAGGACGAGCGCAGCGGTCAGGAGCGCACCGAGACGTTCTACTATGCCGACGGTATCCGCGAGTTCGTGAAGCAGCTGGGCGAGAACAAGACGCTCATCACCGCCGAGCCCATCGCCATGAGCGGCG
>JAZOTV010000074.1:0-6700 GCA_045657815.1 Akkermansia sp. | reverse complement strand
CTGCGGAGCTCCTGCTGGATGCCGGGGCAGACCCTCTGCTGGAAGATGGTCGCTTGCTTATCCAGCTCTGCTGCATGGGTGAGGCGGAACTCTTGCGCCGCGTGTTGCAGATGCCTGGTGTCTCGCCTGATTTTTCAGATGGTTATGATTCTCTGGCGGTGTGGGCGGCGGAAATGGGGCAGGTGGCGTGTCTGCGCGAGCTGAAGGCAGCCGGGGCTGATTTGCTCGCAGATGACGGCAAGGCTCTCTGCATGGCATGTGCTGCCAATAAAGTGGAATCTGCCCGCTATCTGCTGGAGGAATGCGGTGCCGATACTGAGCTGGAATACGATGACTGGACTCCGCTGGACCATGCTGCGGCTCATGATTCGATGGAATGCGCAAAACTGCTGCTGGAGGCCGGTGCGAATCCGGAGCATGAAGGTATTTGGGGCTGGACTCCCTTGCAACGGGCTGATTCGGAACGCATGCGGCAGTTGCTTGACCATTATTGTTTAAATTCCCGGAGGGGGTAAATGTAGGGGCGCTTGGTATTCTTTCTGGTGGTCAGAGTTATCTGGCTGTGGCGATGTTATTTGCTTCATCGTCAGAGAATAATGGATTTGATGCGGTATCCGGCATTGCGTTGCAGACGGTGGCTGGAACAAGTGCCTGAAACCGGCTCTGGAAGGTGCGTATCTGTGCTTGTTGTATCCGGCCCGCCCCCGCCACCCGAAGCAGAAATATCGCCTCACGCCGCGCGGCTGTCTGGTGTGGGATAAATTGCACGGCTCATAAAAGTTCTGCGCTTCGAGAAATTGGCGGAGGAAAACACAGTTTTGGCTTGAATCTGCGGTGCATTGGTATAGAATAAGCGTGTTATGCTAGACATTCGTATTGTTCGTGAGAATCCCGAATATGTGAAGGAACGAGTGCGTCTGCGTGGTGGTGACCACTGGATGCTTGTGGATAAGGTGCTTGAGTGTGATGTGAAGCGCCGCAGTGCCGAGACGGAGAAGCAGGCGCTCTCCCAGGAGCGTAACAGTTCTTCCAAGCTGATTGGTCAGATGATGAAGGAAGGCCGCCGCGAGGAGGCCGAGGAACTGAAGAAGCGCATGAGCGAGGTGGGCGACCGCATCAAGGAACTTGATGCCGTGGCTTCTGCCGCCGCTGAAGAGCAGGAGTCCCTGCTGCTTTCCATTCCGAACATGCCGCATGATGGCGCACCTGTGGGCGAGGATGAGTCTGCCAACCCCGAGCTGCGCGTATGGGGCACAAAGCCCGAGATTGCTGAGCCCAAGGATCATGTTGAGCTGGGGACCAGCCTGGGTCTGCTCAATTTTGAGGATTCTGCCCGTATTTCCGGTTCCGGTTTCATTGTGTACCGCGGCCTGGGTGCTCGTCTGGAGCGCGCACTCATCAATTTCCTGCTGGATACACAGACCGGTGAAAACGGTTATGAGGAAGTGGGCGTTCCCTTCATTGTGAAGCGTGAGTGCATGTACGGCACGGGGCAGCTTCCCAAGTTTGAGGAGGATATGTATGGCCTGGAGGAGAACAGCATGTTCCTGGTGCCCACCGCCGAAGTGCCGGTGACCAACCTCTGCCGCGACCAGATTTTCAAGGATGCCGACCTTCCTATCAAGATGACGGCTTACACCCCCTGCTTCCGCCGCGATGCCGGCTCCGCCGGTCGCGAAAACAAGGGTATGATTCGTGTGCACCAGTTCGATAAGGTGGAGCTGGTGGAAATCTGCCGCCCGGAGGAAGGCTTTGCCGAGCTGGAGAAACTGACCAGCCACGCCGAGTGCATTCTGCAGAAGCTTGGTCTGCACTACCGTGTGATTGAGCTCTGCACGGGTGATGTGGGCTTCTCCTCTGCCAAGACCTATGATATCGAAGTCTGGGCTCCCGGCCAGGGTAAGTATCTGGAGGTTTCCAGCTGCTCCTGCTTCACTGATTACCAGGCACGCCGCATGAAGCTGCGCTATAAGGATGCCGAGGGTAAGATTCGCACGCCCTACACGCTGAATGGTTCCGGCACGGCTCTGCCGCGTCTCTTCGTGGCCCTGCTGGAGCAGTGCCAGCAGCCGGACGGTTCCGTGCGCATTCCCGCGGCTCTGGTGCCCTATTTCGGTGCAGAGTCCATCACTCCGAAGGCCTGATTTTTCATGATGCCCCGGCCCGGCATCGGGTCGGGGTGTTTCTCCTCCATCCACCGCTTACCACCTGAAACTGACTTATGCGTGAAATGATTGTTGCCATGGGCCCCATGATCTGGCTCATTCTCTTCTTTGCCACACTTGCCCTGGCTGTGCTGGCTGAGCGCCTGTTCTACTTCCACCGCATTAATATCAACTCCGGTGAATTCCTGCGTGGCCTTTCGGCATTGCTGCGTTCCGGCCAGTATGATGAATGCCTGCACGAGGCCCGCCAGCTGCCCGGCCCCATGGCCCGCGTAGTAGAAGCTGTGTTGAGCCGTCCGCGCCTGAGCCGTCAGGAGCTGCGCGAAATTGCTCTGGAAGCCAGTGAGGTGGAGGTGTACCGCATTGAGCGCAACGTACGCACCCTGCTGGTTTGTGCTACGGTGATGCCGCTGCTCGGTGTACTGGGCACGCTGCTGGCGCTGGTGAGTTTTTATGAGCAGCCTGGGGTGACGGATGGTGCCGCTGCTGCCCCTGTTGTAGCAGCCACGCTGCAGCAGGCTCTGCTGCTTTCTGCTGCCGGCATTGCGCTGGCTATTCCCGCCTATCTGTTCTACATGTATCTGGCGTCCCGCTCCCGCAAGCTTATCAACAGCGTGGAACGCGCCGGCCTGGAATGTGTGCATATCATTGCCGATGCCCGCGAAGATGCTCAGCAGAGCAAGGTGGAGACACCTGTTGCGCCCAGCTGCCGCGTGCAGGAGGAAGAAACGGAAGAGCAGAACGCATAATCATTCAACCGCCTTTCAGCTATGCGCCGCGTTCGTTCCACGCTCAAGGAAGGAGGCTTCCCCATTCTGGTGGTGGCTGCGGTGAATCTTTTCCTGGTTCTCTGCGTCTGCGTTCTGCTTTCTAATCACCTGGGCCCGCATTATGGTTACGCTGTGCAGCCGCAGGAATCTCATTTCGTGATTGGTTCTTACAACCGCGACTACACGCATATTGTCTCTGTGGCTCCCGGTGATGTGCCTCGCATTTATGTGGGTTCTGAGCTGGTTCGCGGTGGGTACGAGGGATTTGAGAAATGCCTTGCCGAATGGAATGTTGCCGCAAACCCCTCCAAGGTTTCCGTGATTCTGGTGCTGGATAAGGCCGTCTCTTCAGGGATTTCGCAGCGTCTTACAGACATGGTGCTTGCTCACGGCTACACCTGCTGCTATGCCGCAGTGCCTGCCATTGAATAAAGGGGCTGTTTATGAAGGATAAGGAACATAGTCTGTTGTATCATTCCCTGCATAGCCGCCCTATGCCGGGGTGCCTGCCTTTGTTCTTTCTTATGGCCATGGTGGTGGTCGGTGTGGGAATCTGGTTTATTCCGGTGAAGATGCCTGAGCGCGTTCTTCCCAAGGGGGTAGGCCGGGTATATGTCAAGAATGACCGCTTTACGGATTTCATCCTGCGCCGCACCAGCCCGATTCCGCTTCATCTGCCGCTGTATGCTGACCCGGAGCATCAGGAAGACGTAGCGGCGGCTTCGATGCCATTGCTGCGTCCGGTGGAGATTCTGCCGCCGCCGCCCATGCCTTTGTTTGATGAAGCCCCGGATTCCGCTGTGCTGAATGCGGCGGAGCTTCTGGCATACCCGGATGAACAGGTTGCTGCTTCACAGCCCGCTGCTGATGAGCCGGCAGAACCGCAGCCTGCTGCAGCTCCTGCGCAGCCGGCGACTGGTGCTCCTGTGTTTCACCCCGGTGTGGAGCAGGCTGAGGAGGGAGAGGAGGTGCAGCCATGATGCCGATGGCTCCTATGCCCCCGTCTGATTTTCTGGCTCTGGTGGTGTACCTGGGCGTATTGCTCACCATTGCCATCTATGTTCCGGTGAAGCTGGTGGCAAAGTTCCGCCGCTTGCGGCGTGCCCGCACGCACCTGACTTGCCGCATCTGCGGTTTTCGTTTCCTGCGGCGGGATGCCGAGGGTACGTGCCCTCATTGCAAGTCCCGTAATTAATGGGCGAGCAAGCCCGCTTCCTGCTCCTGAATGGCAGTGCGGAAGGGAAGCGATTTGAATGCCTGCAGCTGCTCATCCGGCAGGGTTGCAACCTCTCCCTGGCATTCATGCTCTAAGAATGCCTCTGTGGCGGATGCCGCTGCAAAATATTCGTAGTTTAATGGTATGCTGCAGATGACCTTATCATCGTCATCAAGCAGCTCTAACTCTTTGTATACAGCCAGGGGCGGCAGGGGCATGCAGTGTGTCTCAGGTGTATCCCAGGCCTTGCGGGTCATGGCAGGAAGCTCCGCTGCCGTGGAGAGTATGGCCTTCAGCTGCTCAAGTTCCTCATCTTCCAGATGCAGATATTCCTCGTCTGAGTCTGACTCAAGATGCACGCGGGCAGTGATGGCTTTTTCTGCCGCTGCACGTATTTCACCAGCTGTTTCTGCCCGGTGTCTGCAGTGGCGTGCATAATCCTCCTCCGCTTTCTTGTATTCCCTTGCTGTTTTCAGGGTGGGCAGAGCCTTCAGCATGTCCATCTCTATATCCGGCAGGCAGAGCAGGGTATTGCCATGGCGCTCGGAGTCCGAATGGCTGCAAATGGTATTCTGGCTTACGGTGCAGAGTGTGCGCCCATTGATGGTGAGCAACCGCAGTTCGATATCGGCGGACTTCCAGCGGCGGCTCAGGGCCTGCGGTTCGGATTTCGGGGCCGGCATGGTTTTTTGCAGGCATTCCTTCAACTGCTGAAGCTCCTCGGCGCTCAGTGGGTAGCGCTTGATTTCCGGTTCCTCTGCCTGAGCTGTCTTAATGCGGCAATATATCTCTGCCGTGGCGGCGCTGCGGGTGCCCATCTGCAGCAGTTCAAGGTCACTGGTTACATATTCCCGGTATTCCGGGTTGCCGGTGTAGGTGGTCTGCTGGCAATTTGCCAGCAGCAGGGTTGCAGCAAGGGGAAGAATTTTCTTCATAAGCTTGCAATGGGCTGTGGATGCTATAATGAGCGGCGGCTCAGCCGAGGTTGCGCTCCACCATGGCGTAGGCGCTGTGGTTGTGGATGGATTCAAAGTTCTCCGCTTCCACCTTGTACCAGCTGAAGGCATTGTATCGTTCCGTGGCCACAGCCACGTTGCGCACCAGGTCTTCCACAAAGACCGGGTTCTCGTACGCTTTGTCGGTCACGTATTTTTCATCCGGCCGCTTCAGGATGCTGTATACTTGGCAGCTGGCGCAGCCTTCGATGAGGTCAATCAGATCCTCAATCCACACCGCCTTGCCGGCAAAGCGCACGGAGTAGGTGACAATGCCGCGCTGGTTGTGGGCCCCGTGGCTGCTCATCGCCTTGGAGCAGGGGCAAAGCGTGGTGACCGGTACCTTGATGGTCAGTGTGAACTGGGAGGTCCTGCCGGCTTCTGCATCAATTTCGAATCGTACATCGTAGTCCATCATCCCTTCCATGCCGGAAACGGGGGCCTTTTTGAGGCGGAAGAAGGGGAACTCAATTTCTACGTGTGCGCGCTGGGCGTGCAATTTGCTCAGCAATTTATCCGGTAAGCGCACGGCGGTGCGCACATCCAGATAGCGCTTGTGTTCATGAAGGGCCTCCACAAAGCGGCTCATGTGGGTGCCCTTGTATTTTTCCGGCAGGTCTACCATGAGCGCAACCGTGGCCACGGTGGACTGCGTACGCTGCTCCTTATCGCTTACAATGATAGGGAAACGAACGCCCCGTACACCCACGCGGTCAATCGAAATCTGGCGGGTGTCAAGTTCGTTCTGAGTGTCCTTCAGGTCTTGCATGGTAGCAGGTAAATGCCGGAATACAGGAAAAAGACCGAGGGGGCTTGCAGGCCGAAGCACACAAGCCCCCTAGTAATCAACGACAATCTGCCGTCGAGAACTCCTTCCTGAATCAGGGGAGCAGGTTCACGGCACGAGCGCGGCGGATTTCGCGCGTGATCTTGCGGTGCATCTTGGCGGACACACCCGTCACACGGCGGGGAAGAATCTTGCCGGTCTCAGAAGTGAACTTGGAAAGGAATTCCGGGTTGCACATGTCCACAGCGCCGGCGGGGATGTCGATGCGGCGGCGGGGCATGGTCTTGTTGCAGGTGCGGAAACGGATACGGCGTTCGACGCTCTTGAATTCGGTCATCATAATCGTATAGAGTGCTTAGGAGGTTTAGCGCATCTCGCGGTGAAGAGTGCGGCGCTTCAGGTAGGGGTTGAACTTAACCTTCTCCAGACGGCCGGGCGTACGCTGGCTCTTCTTGTTGCGGGTGGTCACGTAACGGGAAGGGGTCTTACCCTCGGCCTTTGCCTCCGTGCATTCCAGAATGATAATATCTCTAGGCATAATTGCGAATTGTTGACTTGCGGGCGCACATTGTACACTATTCTTCGCTATCGTCAAGAGAAATCGCATTATCCATGTCATTTTGTATGTCAGCGTACCCGACATGGTCCTGTTTTTTGGCTCTGTAGTTGGCATAAGAGCCATATTTTTTCTCGTATTCCTCCTGGCATTTCACGGTGAGACGGCAGAACGGGCGCACCTGAAGGCGCTTCTTGGGAATGGGATCGAG